>CAIPQY010000459.1 GCA_903867275.1 uncultured bacterium
CGCTGGTGCTGGGCGTGATGATGCTGTGGCGTCTGGCGCCGCGTGGCGGATGGATCGCGGCGTGGCCGCTGGCGTTCATCGTGGGCGTGACGGCGGGCCTGAAGATCGTCAGCCATGTGGAGAGCGACCTGATGGCGCAGAGCGTGGCCACCATGCAGCCGGTGGTGCAGCTGGTGCCCGCGGCCGGCGGCGGCACCGACTGGTACGCGAGCCTGTGGCCCACGCTCGCCAACGCGCTGGTGCTGGTCGGCGTGATCTGCGCGCTGGTGTACTTCCTGTTCAGCGTGCAGCACAAGGGTGTGGTGGGCGCCACCGCGCGCGTGGGCGTGTGGTACCTGATGATCACCTTCGGAGCCAGCTTCGGTTTCACGGTGATGGGCCGCATCGCGCTGCTGGCGGCGCGCTTCGAGTTCCTGTTCGATGACTGGCTGTGGCTCATCGACCCGAACCATCTGCGCAGTTGACGCGCGGCGATCTGCAGGAAAAAAGGCAGTGACTTCCGGAAGGCGTGCGCGCAGGCGATAGAACGCCGCGCGTGGCGGAGCGTTCCGCCTTCAACAACAGGAGGAAGACATGCAGCGAATGAATCGTGGCGTGGCCGCGGCCCTTGCGGGTGCGGCCGGTGTGTGGCTCTGCGCCTGCTCGGCGCGGGCCGATGTGGTGGCAAGCTGGAACTTCAACGGCCTTTCGGGCACGGTGCCGTCCACCGTGCAGGCGGATGCGGGCAAGGGGGTGGCCAACTTCACGGAGTTCACCGGCGGGCTCGGCTCGCTGGCCGGCACCGACGTGAACGCGCTCACCGGCGATGTGGCCGGGCAGGCGCTGTCGGTGACGGGATCGGGGCAGAACGGCAAGAGCATGGTGTTCGAGGTGGATGCCACCGGCCTGTCGCAGCTGTCCATCAGCCTGGCGTCGCGGCGAAGTTCAAGCGGATTCTCCGCGGCCACCATCGATGTGTGGAACGGCACGGCGTGGCAGCGCGCGACCACCTTCGATGCCAGCACCGTGCAGTGGCAGCAGCACCAGTTCAGCCTGTCGGAGTTCACCGTGCTGAACAACGGCATGGCGCGACTGCGCCTGAAGGTGGAGAACGCCACCAGCGGCAGCGGCAACATCCGCTTCGACAATGTGCGCGTGGAGGGCGTGCCGGTGCCCGGCCCTGGTGGCGCGGCGGCGATCGGTGCGGCGGGTGTGGCGGCGGCGGCGCGTCGTGGTGGTCGAGCGGACAAGCCCGCGGATGGCGATGGCAAGGAGGCGGCACCCGCGAAGAAGCCTGACGAGAAGGTGGATGCGGCGCCCGCACCCAAGGGCGCGCGTGCGGCGTTCGGAAGTCAGCCGTCCGATGCGGTGTCGCCGGCATCCGGCGCACGATCCGCGGCCAGTGCATCCCCGCGCGGGGCGCGTGGTCGCTCCTCGCGCGGCTCGGGCTGACGCGCCAGCTTCACGGCAAGCTCGATCGCGGCCTTCATGCTGTTGGGGCTCGCCACATGGCGGCTCGCGATGCCGAAGGCGGTGCCATGGTCGGGACTGGTGCGCACGATGTTCAGGCCCACCGTCACGTTCACCGCGCGATCGAAGCCGAGC
>CAIPQY010000460.1 GCA_903867275.1 uncultured bacterium
CGGCATCCACGGCACCACCGACCTGGATTCGATCGGCCAGCAGCGCAGCATGGGTTGCGTGCGCATGCGCCCGATGGATGTGGAAATGGTGTACGAGCTCATCACCGAGCCCAACTCCACCATCACGATCGCGCCCTGAGCGCGTGGCGCGCTAATCTGCGCGCATGCGATCCGGGAACCGCGCAACGCCCCTCCTCGTCCGTGTCGTCGCCGCGCTGCTCGCCGTGTCGGGCACTGCCCGCGCTGGCACACTGCGCCAGTTCCAGGTGCCGAAACCGGTGACAAGCGCCGACATCGAGAAGGTGGTGAAGGACGCTGCGATTCCGCAGGGCGAACGCGCCGCCGTGGAAGCGGCCTTCGACGCCTACGTGGACGAGTGGCAGCGACTCCGCGACCGCACACTGCGACCGCTTGGCGTGGACGTGGTGCAATTCGAGTCGACGTCGTGGGCCAGCATGGATGCGCTTCGTGGGCAGCAGGCAGGCAGCGAGCAGACGCCCGAGCAGGTGCAGGCGGTAGCGGAAGCGTCCAGGCGTGACTTCGATGAAGCCCGGGCCGCGCGCGCCGAACTTCTCGTGCGCGCTCGGCAGGCGTATGAGCGCGTGGGGCAACTGGATGCGCGACTCCTGGCAGCGCTGCGTGCGGGACCACGATCCGATCAGCAGACGCAAGTGATCGATGCGCTGGCGCAGGGGCGTGCGCAGAAGCTCGCCGCGGCCCAGCTGCGTTCCGCCGATTCCCTCGACTCCGGTCGCATGCTGTCGCGCCTGCCTGCCGCACCGAAGGACCTCGACCCCGCGGTCACGGCCGCATTCCGCGAACGCATGGCGCGCCTCGATCGGGATTCGCTGAAACTGTTGCAGCGCGTCGCGGAGTCTTCGCTCGCCGAAGGCGACAACACGCAGGCCACCGCCGAAGCCAGCGGCAAGCTGATCGATCTGCGCCTGAAGACCATCGATGACCTCGGTGCCCTGCTGACCGGCGAAGCGCGTAGCGCGTGGGTGGAGTCCGCACGCAACCGCATGCTGCGCAGCATGTATGCGGGTTTCCGCGTGCCACAGGCGGCGGTCGTGGAGGCAATCGGCGATCGCATGGACGCACCCACACGCAAGCGCCTGGAACGCTGGAACTCGGAGCGCCGGGTGATTGAGGACGAATTGCTGCGCGACGTTGGCGACTGGAACATGCGACAGGAGCGCATCGAGGCGCTGAGGCACCTCGACGCACAGACACTCTCCGAACTTGCCGAATCCACGCGAACGCCGACTCTGGCCGAAGAGGACTTTGTTCGCGAAGCGGAATTGCGGGCAATGCGAGAGGCCCTCCCCAGCGTGGAGGACATGGGTGAGGATGACGAAACATTCGGTGGCATGCAGCGACGCATGAGCGCACGCATGGAGGCCATGAACGAATCCACGGACGGCGCCGCACCCGATGCCGTTCAGGCCGTGGCCGACCCTGCCGTGGCCGCCCTGCAGCAGCGTGGCCTGGAGCAGCCACAGGTGGATCGCATCCGTGACGCGCTGGCCATCACCGCCGAGCAGCGCGCCACTTGGGACGCGCTTGCTGGCGACGTGCTTGAGGCAAGCAGGAAGCTGCACAACGAAAAGGCCTTCAAGCCGTCGGCCATGTCTGCCACGCCAAATGAAGGTTTGGACACGCTGTTGCGCATGGGCGAGTACCGAGCCGAACAACAGACGCTGGAGGAACACTGGTTCGAATCGATCGTGGCGGCTTTCCCCGAGATGTCGCGCGACGCGCTGGCCGATCAACGCTCGCGCCGCGCGCTGCAGCGACTGCGCGAGCTCGGCGGCCTGGCACGCATGATGTCGATGATGACCGGCGATCGAGCCGGCGAAACCGATCTCGACGCGGCGATCGACAGGCTTCCCATGGACATCCGAGCAAGGCTCGCGCCGCAGGTGATGGCATCTCGCGAGCGCCGCACGCACGATCAGCAGGCATCGATCGACGCCGCCGAGGCGCTTGTTCGCACCATGTCCAAAATCGGCGAGCGCATGAAGGCCGCGGGCATGAAACTGTATGAGCAGCCCAGCCCGGAAGACCTCCAAGCGCTCATGGATGCGCAGCAGGCGTTCGGCGCAGGCGCTCTGGAGCGGGCGAAGCGCGCGAAGGCCGCCGACCAGCAGGAGGTCGAGGCGATGGCGGCGACCCTTCCACCTCAGAGTGCCGCCGCACTGAAGCGCACGATCCGGGCGCAGCAATACCCCGAGGTGTACCGCGCCATGGATCGCACTGACCGCGCGATCGATCGCGTGATGTCGCTGCCCGATCTGTCGCCCGCGCAGCTGACCGCGCTGAGCACCGAGGCGGATGCCTTCCGCGTGCGCTCCGATGACATCGCCGAGCGCGCCATCGCGGCACTGACGCGGGCCGAAACGTCCCAGGCGGCCCTTCTGACGAATGCGGGCAACCCTGAAGACGTCAACGCGATGATGGAGACGATGGCAGACGTGAAGCGCAACGGGCTTGCAAGTGCCGATCTTGACTACGACCGTTCGGAACTGGCGGCGCGCGCGCTTCGGCGCATGCGGGCGGCGCTTTCACCGGCGCAGGCGCAGGCCGCGGGGCTTGCAGAGCGCTGACGTCTGGGGTGGTGTCGCATCCGCGCGTCGTGGCCGCGGTACAACATGGGCATGCAAACCCGCCGCCGCGCCCTCCGGTTCATGATCGCCTGCTCCGTGGCCTGCATGCTTGTGTGCGTGACGCACGCGCTCGCCGGTGCCACGGGCCCCGTCGACATGCCCTCGCCGCTTCGCAGCAAGGATCTGCAGAAGTGGATCACCGATGTGAAGCCATCCGACACGCAGCGCGTGGCCATGGAGCGCGCCTTCGACGCGTGCGTGGATCAGTGGACCGTGCTTCGCGACCAGAGCGTGCGACCTGCGCAGACCAAGTTGGATGCGAAGGCGTTGGCCGCCAAGGTCGATGCCGCGTCGGATGACACCGCCGCCGAGGCCGCGTGGCGCACCACCGTGGCGCGCGCATTCGAGACCACCCGCGGCACCGAGCGCACCATGTTCGATGCCATGCGCGCGGCCGGTCTGAGCACCGAACAGACCGCCGCGCTGGACCGTGACGCCGATGCGCGCACACGCACGCGCGCCTCCGCCGTGCTGGGCGGCGTGCGCGTGAACCTTCCGCGCGTGCCCGGCCTGAAGGGACTTCCGGCCGACACGCAGACCGCCATCGACCAGAAGACGCGCGCATGGGAAGTGTCCGCCACGCCGATGATCGATCGACTGGCCACCGTGAGCATGGATGACAAGGCCGCGGATCGCGCCGCCGACCTGAAGCGCAAGCTGCTTGCCAGCCAGCGCAGCGCCGTGCGCGATATCGCCACGCTGCTGCCCGCGCCGCAGGCTGCGCAGTACATGCAGACCTTCCGACGGCAGTCGCTGCCAGGTGGATTGGTGTGGGGTGGTTTCGGCGCACAATCGCCCATGTCCATGCGCGAAAAGCTGGATCCCACGCAGCACAAGGCCGCGCTGGACAAGTTGGACGAATGGCAGAAGCAGCGCGAGACAATGGAGGAAGCGGCCATCGAGGCGATGCTTTCGGACAGCTTCACCGCCGAAACCATGAAGCAGATGGAGTCGCAGTACGCCAAGCTGAACAGCGACAACGCCGCCGACATCGCCGCCACCGCCGGCATGCCCGAACTCAATGCCCCCGGCAACAGCGTGACGATCAACATGTCGGATGTCGCTGAGGGCATCGACCTCAGCGAACTGGCCGGTTTCGAAGGCACCGCGAAGTTCTCGTCGATCACCAACAGCGACACGCCGGATGGCGTCGACATGTCTGGTGCGGTCGCTTCGCATACCATCGTGATGGTCAGCGGCGATGCCAGTGATGACGCCATGCAGAGTGCCATGGTGCAGACCACCACCGTCCGGGTGATCACCATCGGCGAAAGTAGCCCCATCGATGTGTCTGCACCCGCACCAACGGCAAACGCCGTTGCCGGCGCGGTGGCCGCCGTGGACGCCTCGGAACTTGCCAACAAAGTCGCGGGCGCGACAGCCGTGATGGGCACCAATGAAGGCATGCCCATGCCGGCCATGCTTGGTGGCCCTGGTGCCAAGCCGCTCAGCCGTCAGGACATCGAGACGCTGCGCACGCGCCTTGGCGTTCAGGAAGCGCAGCGCGCAGTGTGGGAAACCCTGGCCGCCGATCTGCTGCAGTCAAGCGCCGAGTGGATGAAGGCCGGCTCGGCAAACGACATGATGCCCAAGCCGGACCAGACCACCGATCAGTTCGTGGCGGCACTCGCCGCACACCGTGCGGAACTGGCGCGTATCGAGGACACATGGTTCGACAACGTGAAGGCGGGAGTGCAGGGCGTGGATGCTGCGTCACTTGAAACCGCGCGTTCGCGTCGCGGGCTGCAGCGGGCGCTTGAGTCGATCCGTGGCGACGGCGCGCCCGGGATCATGATGTCGCGGTGGCTGCAGGTGGATCTGGACAAGGCGGCCGGTGCACTGTCACCCGCCGGTCAGGCAAACTGCGCATCGCCGCTGCAGGCGTGGCGTTCCCAGATGCTCGCCGAACTTGCCGCCGCGCAGTCTTACATCGGCGAGATGGTGAAGGCGCAGATGTCCATGTCGACCATCGAGACGTTGACGAACGACCAGGGCAACACCTACAGGAGTACGACCATGATCTGGAACGACAAGCAGGCCAAGGTGCTGGACCGTGCACGCGAATCGCTGCAGGCCGCATTGAAGCGCGTTGAGCAGACCCAGGCCGCAAGCATCGACACCGTGGCCGCCGCGCTGCCCGAATCCGACGCCAAGGCCTTCCGCCGCGCGATCCTGCAGCAGACGCACCCAGAGGCGTTCCGCAGCCAGGAGAAGGTGGACGCCGCCATCGCGCGCGTGCTGAACCTGCCCAATCTGTCGCCAGAGCAGCTGCAGGGCATCGGCACGCTGGCCGACACCTATCGCGATCGCAGCGACGCGCTGGTGAATCACTCCATCCTGCAGGCCGATCGCAACGATACTGCC
>CAIPQY010000461.1 GCA_903867275.1 uncultured bacterium
AAGCCCAGCGACACGGCGGCGATGATTGGAACGAGGCGGCGGATCATCATGGGTGGGCTGAAGGGTAGGCGTTCGGACCAGGCACGCGATCCTCCACGCGGATCACCACGCCATCGTCCATCTCCGCGATGCGGTCGGCGAAACCGAACACGCGCTGATCGTGACTCACCACGATCACCACGCGGCCGGGACGCACGGCCACGCTTCGCAGCAGTTCCATCACCTGATGGCCGCTGCGCGCGTCCAGCGCCGCCGTGGGCTCGTCGCACAGCAGCAGATCGGGGTCATGCACCAGCGCACGCGCGATGGCAACGCGCTGCTGCTGGCCGCTGCTGAGCTGCCGGGGCAGCTTGTGCACATGCTCGCCCAGGCCCAGTTCGCGCAGCATGGCGGCGCCGCGCTCCTGCGCCTCGGGCCAGCGCATGCCGGCCGCCACAAGCGGCACGGCCACATTCTCGGCGGCGTTCAGTCCCCAGATCAGGTTGTATTGCTGGAACACGAAGCCGATGCGCTTCAGCCGCATCTGCAGCAGCTGCTGCGGGTCCATGCCCAGCACCTCGTGACCCAGCACGCGCACATGGCCGCTCTGTGCACCCAGCAGACCGGCGATGATGCTGATCAGCGTGGTCTTGCCGCAGCCCGAGGGGCCGATGAGCATCGTGAGCTGCCCCGGCTCCGCGTCGAACCGCAGACGCTTCAGCACATGCTGCTTCACGCCACCCGACTCGAACGAGCGTTCGAGGTCCACGCAGTGCACGCCCTGGCCTTCGGTGGTCATGGATCAGTTCCTGAACACGATGGCCGGATCGGCCGTGAGCACGCGGCGGATGGACAGGAAGCAGCTGGCCACCACCATGATGTAGATGAACACGCCGGTGCCGGCGAACACCGCGAACGGCATGTTCATGCCGCGCAGTCCACCGGTGCCCGGCCCGAAGTACGCGAAGAACAGGCTGGCCACACCCACGCCGATGGCGAATCCCAGCACCGCCACCACCGAGGCCTGCAGGAAGATCATGCCGAGCACGCTGCGATTGCCCACGCCGATCGCCTTCAGCGTGGCGAACTGCTTCACGTTCTCCACACTGAACAGGTAGAAGGTCTGCCCCACGATGGCGATGCCGATCACCACGCCCATCAGGATGGTCACGCCGAAGAACTCGGCCACGCCGGAGAACTTCAGCATCCACTCGATGATCTCGCCGCTGAAGCGCGCGCTGCTGCGTGCCTTCAAGCCCGTCTCGCGCTCCACGCGCGCGGCCACGGTGTCGGGATCCGCGCCATCCTCCGCCTTGGCCAGCACGAAACTCACGGTGTTCTCGGTTTCGCGACTCATCTGCACCGCGAGCGAGCGCTTGGTGTACAGCACCGTCTGTCCGCCCCACGCCGGCGGCGCCTTGCAGAAGCCCGCCACCACCGCGCGCGTCTGGCCGATCTCCACCTCCACGCCGATCTCGACCGGCAGATCGGGAAAGTTCTGCTGGTATCCGCTCACGTCGAAGATGACCGCGTTGGGCTGATCGAGCGCCCGCACGTCGCCCATCACCATGCGCGCACTCGGCGCACCGATCAGGGTGGAGTCGTCCACGCCGATCATCAGCACCGGGCGGAACGATCCCTGACGCGTGCGCACCATGCCCAGCGCCTGGTAGTACGGCACGGCCCAGTGCACGCCCTCCACCGAGCGCACCTGATTCACCACACCCTCGCGCATCGGATCGGCCAGATCCAGGATCTCCACGTTGGGCTTCATCACCCAGATGTCCGCGGCGCTTGCGCTGCGCACGCCGTAGGTGCTGCTGCGGATCGCGCTCCAGAAGATGGCCGACTGCTGGCTGATCAGCAGGCTGGCGAAGGCGATGCCCGCCACCAGGGCGATGTACTTCGCCTTGTCGTGGGTGAGCATGGCCAGGGCGACGCGGATCATGGAAAGGGCATCTTCGCCGAAATCGTCTCGCAGGATGCGGCGGTACCTTCCCCGCATGCCCCGCCCCCGCAAGCCCTTCGAGCGCTGCTGGTGGTGCGGCACCGACCCGATCTACGTGGACTACCACGACCACGAGTGGGGCGTGCCGCTTCGCGATGACCGGGAACTGTTCGCCAAGCTGGTGCTGGACGGGTTCCAGGCGGGCCTTTCATGGATCACCATCCTGAAGCGGCGCGCCGGCATCCTGGCCGCGTTCGACGGTCTGGATCCGGAACGCGTGGCGCGCTACGGTCGCAAGGATGTCACTCGACTGCTCGGCGACACGCGCATCATCCGAAGTCAGGCGAAGGTGACCGCCGCCATCCGCAATGCGCAGGCGTGGTGCAACGTGATGGAGCGCGGCGGGCGCCATGCCTTCCGCGACATGGTGTGGGAACCCACTGGCCACGCGGTGAAGGTGCGCCGACTGCGCCGTCGCAGCGAGGTGCCGGCGGAGAGCCCCGAGAGCCGCGCGCTGTCCAGACGTCTGAAGGCGGAAGGCTTCGGCTTCTGCGGACCGGTGATCTGCCACGCCTACATGCAGGCGGTTGGGTGCGTGAACGAGCACCTGCTGTCGTGCTTCCGCCACAAGCAGGTGCTGGAGGCAGCACGCACGCAGCGACTGCTGCCCTGAGCCCCGTTCCGCGGCCTGCGAAATCGCGCGCGGAACCCTACTCTTTCCCCCAACCATGACGCAGGCAGTCTCCGAAACACCGATCCAGCGCATCGCACCCGAGTCGCCCCTGCACGACCTGATGGAGGGTCAGGCGCGCTGGCAGATTCCGGTGCACGACCACGGCTTCATCGCGCTGGTGGACGTGATGCCGCGTCTGGCGCCCGAAGGCCAGACCGCCGACGCCGCCATCGTGCAGGCCGCGCGCGTGAGCTACGGCGCCGGCACCAAGGCGGTGAGCGAGGATCGCACGCTGGTTCGCTACCTGCTGCGACATCGACACACCACGCCGCTGGAGATGGTGGAGTTCAAGTTCCACGTGTCCATGCCCATGTTCGTGGCGCGCCAGTGGATCCGTCACCGCACCGCCAACGTGAACGAGTACTCGGCGCGCTACTCCATCGTGCCGGACCGCTTCTATCGCCCCACCGCCGAGAACGTGCGCAAGCAGAGCACCGTGAACCGTCAGGGCGGCGACGAGCCGATCGACGGCGCCACGGCGGAGCAGTTCCTGCAGCTGCTCGACAAGGCCGAGGCGAACTACCGCGAGTACCTGGACCTGACCGAGCGCGGCGTGGCGCGTGAACTGGCGCGCGCCGCATTGCCGGTGAGCGTGTACACGGAGTGGTACTGGAAGTGCGACCTGCACAACACGCTGCGCTTCCTGTCGCTGCGCATGGAGTCGCACGCGCAGCAGGAGATCCAGGACTACGCGCGCGCCATGTACCGGCTGATCCAGCCGCTGGCACCGCACACCTGCGAGGCGTTCATGGACTACGAGTTCGACGCGCTTCGGCTGACCCGTCTCGAGATCGAGGCGATCCGCGCGGGCAAGCCGCTGAACACGCAGAACAAGCGCGAGATCGCGGAGTTCGAGGCGAAGAAGTCGCGCCTCGGGCTCTGATTCGGCGCAGCCACCATGGCCTTCGAGACCATCGTCGCGGACAACGG
>CAIPQY010000462.1 GCA_903867275.1 uncultured bacterium
GCGGGATCACTGTGCGAAGGCAGATAGCGCGGCTCCACCGTCACGAGGATGCCGTCGGTCTCGCACTCGCTTCCCTTGCATCCATGGGCCACCTGCGTCATGCCGTCCAAAGTACGCACGCGGGGCCGCGTCGCCAAGCGGGGAAGATGCTGGAAGCATGAAAGCGCGCCGGATCGTGACGGGCGCCTTCAACCCACACTCACTCGAACCAGCCCTTGCGACGGATCCAGAGCGTCCGGATATCCCCTTCGCCGATCGCGTTCCAGTCCAGCGCCTCGCGTCGCTTGCGGTGACCCGGTGCCTCGATCTGGATGACCAGAGGCACGGCGTCCGGGATCACCACTGGCGGCGTCAACCCATCCGGCCCAGTCACCGCGGCGAAGGCGTTGGGGTCGGGCGGCAATCCACGGCGAGGTTCCTCGGTTGTCACCCAGGCACCTTCCACAGGGGTGCCCCGCTTCTCGTCCAGCACCTCGAAACGAACCGGCTTCCATCGAAGCTCGCGGCTCTTCATGGTGATCGCCGAAGGGCCGCCGGTTCGGATGTCGGTCTGTGCATCCGCTCGCCCGGCCGCGCGCGCCGTCACGCGATTGCGGAACCCGGAGATGCAGTCGATGGTGGCACCACCTTCGGTGTTGGTTCGCAGGTCCTGCAGGTCAGGAAATCCCCAACCGTCCTCCAGGCCCGGTGCGGGCAGATACAGGAAGGTGGTGCTGAGCACTTCCACATCGCCCACCGGCTTGCCCGTGGACGCGTCCACCACCTGCACCGTCGTGGGCGTGCGCGTGACCGGCTTCAACTTCATCGACACCACGTCGCCTTCCTTCAATGCGTCGAAGCGAAGGTTGGGTCGCGAGGCGGCACCTTCCAGCTTGGAGGAGACGTCGCTCTTGTACACCGCGATGCTTGCCGGTTCGTAGCCAGGTCGAAGCAGCGTCACGTTGGTGTTGAATGGCGGCACCCACACGCGCGCATCGCCGTTGGCATCGGTGATCACCGGATCCTGCTTCGATGGCAGCAGCGTGAGCAGCGAGATGGCGTGCTTGTGCATGGCCACGCCCTCCACGGGCGCGTCGGTGACCACGTCACGCACCTGCAGATCGAGCGGCTTCGGGAAGCACGCCGCAAGCAGGAGCGTGGCCGCGATGGTGAACAGTCGCCCAAGCCAGGGCATCACATCACCGCAGCGACGAGGCATTGGTGCTTGATGCATGCATGCGTTGGTCATCGACGCAAGCGTACGCATCGGCTTCGGTCGACGCGTTGCGGTTGGCGTGCAGCACCGCACCCGTCACCGCCGCGCCGGCAAGCACCGCCACGCCCATGATGCGGGCCAGCGCCGACGCCATGCGGCTGGCGCGGAACGGTGGCGCTTCACCGAGCCAGCACCCAAGCGGCGATGCGCCCGCCGCGACGAAGATCCATGCTGGCGTGGAACTGGTCTCGTAGCCGAAGGCCGATGCCGCGCCGAGCACGGACACGGCGACAAGCACCAGCGTGCCCGAGATGCCGGCGTGCAGTGCATGTCGAGGACGCACGAGCGCCGACGCGACACCGATCCAGCCGCACGCGCAGGAGACGGCACC
>CAIPQY010000463.1 GCA_903867275.1 uncultured bacterium
CCTGCAGCAGCAGCATGATGGCGGCCACCTCGTCGGCGGGGCGACTCCAGTTCTCGCTGCTGAAGCTGTACAGCGTGAGTGCCTGCACGCCGCGCTGTGCGCATGTCTCCACGATGGGCCGCACCACGCGACTTCCAGCCTGGTGCCCGGCCGCGCGCGGCAAACCGCGACGCTGTGCCCAGCGGCCATTGCCATCCATGATGATGGCCACGTGCTGCGGCACCGGCATGCCGGCCTGTTGTCGCGCTTCCGCCGTGGTTGCCGCTGTGGCGCTCATGTCACGCGTGGCTCGCCATGCTGGCGGCCTCGAGCGTTTGCCTGCGATCGGGCCCCACGCCCACCATCTCGATGGGCAGCTGCAGCAGGGCCTCGATGCGATCGAGGTAGCGACGCGCGTTCTCGGGCAGCGCCTTGCGGTCGCTTGCGTCGCGGATGGGCTCGCTCCAGCCCGGCAGGGTTTCGTACACCGCCGTGGCATCGGTGAGGCGATGCGCATCGGGAATGAATCGATCGCTCACGCGGCCATCGGGCAGGCGGTAGCCGGTGCAGATCTTCAGTTCATCCACGCCGCTCAGCACATCAAGCAGCGTGCAGGCGATGCCGGTGGTGCCGCAGATCATGCACGCGTAGCGCACGGCCACCAGATCCAGCCAACCAACGCGGCGCGGGCGACCGGTGGTGGTGCCAAATTCGCGGCCGCGCGTGCGGATGCCGTCGCCGATCGCGTCCAGCAGCTCGGTGGGGAACGGTCCGCCGCCCACGCGCGTGCTGTAGGCCTTCATGATGCCGAGCACGCGACCGATGTTGCGCATGGGCAGGCCGGTGCCTGCCGGAATGCCAAGCGTGCTGCAGTTGCTGCTGGTCACGTAGGGGTAGGTGCCGTGGTCGATGTCGAGCAGGCTGGCGTTGGCGCCTTCGAACAGCATGCGCTTGCCGGCCTTCACCGCATCGTGCAGGCCGTACACGGTGTCGGTGATGTGCGGTCGCAGGCGCTCGCCGGCTTCGCCAAAGCGCTTCGCAAGCGCTTCGGGGTCAAGCGGCGGAGCCTGCACGCCAAGGGCCTTCAGTTCGCGGGTGCGAAGGCCGCAGATCACGTGCAGGCGCTCGCGAAGGTAGGCGGCATCCAGCAGGTCGCCCATGCGGATGGCGGTGGAGCGATCCACCTTGTCGCCGTAGGCCGGGCCGATGCCGCGGCGCGTGGTGCCGATAGCTAGGCTGCCCGCATCGTCGCGCGTGATGCCGGCCATGAAGTCTTCCAGTGCCGCGTCCTGTTCCTTGTGGTAGGGCATCACCACATGCGCACGGTCGCTGATCAGCAGGTTGCTGCCCACCTCGATGCCTCGCTGACGCAGGCCGTCGATCTCCTGCAGCAGCTTCTCGGGATCCACCACCACGCCGTTGCCGATCACGCAGATCTTGTCGGGGTGCAGGATGCCGCTTGGCACCAGGTGCAGGGCGTAGCGTTCGCTGCCCACCTGCACGCTGTGGCCGGCGTTGGCGCCGCCGTTGTAGCGCACGATCACGTCATGGCGACTGGTGAGCAGATCAACGATCTTGCCCTTGCCTTCGTCGCCCCATTGGAGGCCCACCACTGCGGTTGCGTGCGTGTTCATAGAAGGAACGAATGCTAGCCACGCCGGACCGCGCTGCGGCGTAGGCTTTCGCCATGCCGCCTGATGCCCAAGGAATTCCGCTGCCCCAAGCCGCCGCCGAGCGCGTGAGCCTGTCCGCGGCGTTGGCGCAGGGTGGGGGCAACTTCCGCGGCGCGTATGTGCATGTGCCGTTCTGTCGGCACAAGTGCCACTACTGCGACTTCTACAGCTTTGTGGATGGCGACGGGCGCGCCGACGCCTATGTGGATCGCGCGCTGGCCGAGATGGCGGCGTGGAAGCCCTTGGTGAACGGATCGCTTCGCACGCTGTTTGTGGGCGGCGGCACGCCCACCATGCTTGCGCCTGCGCAGTTGGGCAAGTTGCTTGGCGGACTGCGCACAAGCTTCCACTGGGATGAGGGTGCGGAGTGGACGGTGGAGGCGAACCCCGAGACGGTGACGCCCGAGATCGCGGCGACGTTGCGTGCATCTGGCGTGACGCGTGTGTCGATGGGCGCGCAGAGTTTTCAGCCGCGCCTGTTGCAGGCGCTCGAGCGGCATCACGATCCGGCGTCGGTTGTGCGTGCGGTGCAGCATCTGCGTGCAGCAGGCATCGAGCAGGTGAATGTGGACCTGATCTACGCCATTCCGGGTGGCACGCTTGAGGAGTGGCACGACGATCTGAAGCAGGCGCTTGCGCTGCAGCCCGATCATGTGAGCTGCTACGGCCTGATGTACGAATCCAACACGCCGCTTGGGCAGCGCCACGCGAAGGGTCAGGTTGCTTCGGCGCCTGAAGAGCTGGAGGTGGCCATGCACCATGCGGCGTGTGAAGCGCTTGGCGCCGCCGGATTCGACCACTACGAGATCAGCAACTGGTCGCTGCCTGGCAAGCGCTGTCGCCACAACGAGCTGTACTGGCGCAACGAGGACTGGCTCACCGTGGGTCCGTCGGCAAGCGGACATGCCAGCGGCCTGCGATGGCGCAATGTGCCGCGCCTGGGTGACTGGCTTGCGGATGGACCATGGGCGCCCGTGCAGGATGTGGAGCGCCTGAACGATGACGGTCAGGTGGGCGAGGCATTCATGATGGGCCTGCGCCTGATCGCCGGCATGCCGCATGATCGCGTGGAGCGATTGCTGGCACGCGGCACCAAGGGCACCGTTCGTCGGCTGGCGATTGCGCGTCACACGGAGTCGGGACTGCTTGAGCACACGCCGACCGCGCTGCGGCTGTCTTCGCATGGCCGGCTGCTTGCCAGCGAAGTGGCGATCGATCTGCTGTAGCGCTCAGAGCGTCTGCAACACCTGGTGCAGACGCGGCTCGTCCGCCTCGTCCACCCACAGGATGGCGGCCAGTGCGCCGTCGAGCGTGATGCTCTGGATCACGTCGATGTTGATGCCCGCGTGCGCAATGGCATCGAGCGCGGTCACCAGGCCGCCCATCTTGGCTGGATCATGCACCAGAAACGCCGCGCCCTCGTAGGCATC
>CAIPQY010000464.1 GCA_903867275.1 uncultured bacterium
CAGGTGCGGGCGCATCGATGGAGCGCTTGGCGGAACTTCCAAGCGCACCGCTCATGACGCTTGGACAATCGCTCTCAGCCAGCCCACTGCGCGGCGGCAAGGCGGTCGGAGCCATCACCGGCCGGCCGCTCGCTGGAACCTTCGCGTGGCACCACCCCAGCACGGTGCCGCCGCTGGGCGTGTCTCGCCAGTTCGTGCGGTTCACGCCGGCGAACCCGCTGTTCCGAACGGTGCTGCTGCAGGTCACGGTGAATGTGCAGGCGCCGGATCTGGATGACGGCCTGCCCAAGAAGAAGGCGCCGTCGACCCTCACGGGCAAGAAGAGCGGCGTGGCTACCCCGAAGACCAAGTGAATTGAACGCAGGCACGGGCCGTTCGAGCGGGCACAACCCCTCGAACGGCCCGCTCCGTTTTTGCGCGCAGCGGTGCGCGGTTGCAGCACCGGTCGAGCGTTATGCTTCCGCCGATTCATGTGCACGCTCTCGACATCGCTGCGCTCGCTGCTCGCCTTCGCGCTGCTGTCGCTCGCCGCATGCGGCGCGCCCAGCATGGATGAACGACTCACGCAGGCGCGCCTGTCGCTGGCGCAGGTGAACACGCTCCCCGCGCATCCAAGCCCGGAGCAGATGAAGGCGGCCAAGGGCATCGCGCTGCTCAGCATCGTGCAGGGCGGCGCGGGCCTGGGCGGCGAGGGTGGCGGCGGCGTGGTGCTGCAGCGCGTCAACGGCGGATGGGGCGCGCCCTACGGGGTGGATGTTGGCGCGGGCACCATCGGCGTTCAGCTTGGCGGTCAGGGCAAGGACGTGATGATCCTGTTCAACGACGACGCCGCCCTGAAGCAGTTCGTGTCGGGCGGCATGAAGCTGCAGGCGATCGGCGAAGGCACCTTCGGCGCGGCCACGGGCAACACGCTCGAGAAGAAGCCCAGCATGGTGCGCTTCGTGAAGTGCCAGGGCGTGTTCGGCGGTCTGGAGCTGGGCGGCCTGAACGTGAGCCCTTCGAACAACCTGAACGCGGCCACCTACGGCAGCAAGGCCGACAGCGATGCCATCCTGTCCGGCAAGGTGAAGCAGCCCGAAGGCACCAGCCGCCTCACGCGCATGCTCGATGCGATGGACTGACGCGTCACACGCGCGGCGGTCCTTGCACTATCTTCCGGCCTCAACTCTCAAGGAGACTTCCAAGTCATGTTCCAGCGCGCGCTCACCGTCATCGTCATGTCCGCACTCGCCCTGCTGCCCGTGGGCTGCGGCGCCAGCACCATGAGCAGCCGTCTCAGCGACGCCTCGCTGTCGCTGGCCGAGGTGAACACGCTGCCGCAGGACAAGAAGCCCACCAAGCAGCAACTGAAGGACGCCAAGGGCGTGGCCATCATGAACATCGCGCAGGGTGGCGTCGGCATCGGCGGCGAAGGTGGCGGCGGCGTGGTGCTGAAGCGCGTGGGCAACGGCTGGGGCGCTCCCTTCGCCTTCGACAGCGCGGCCGGCACCATCGGCGCGCAGCTGGGCGGCCAGAGCAAGGATGTGCTGGTGGTGTTCAACAGCGACGACTCGCTGAAGCAGTTCGTGGCCGGCGGCATGCACCTGCAGGCGGTGGCCGAGGGCACCGGCGGCAGCGACAGCGGCAACACCAGGTCGAAGAAGCCCGAGTACGAGTACTTCATCAAGGGCAGCGGCCTGTTCGGCGGCGCCGAGCTCGGCGGCCTGAACTTCTCCCCCGCCAACAAGGTGAACGCGGCGACCTACGGCCCGGTGCCCACCAGCCAGGACATCCTGGATGGCAAGGTGACCAAGCCCGACGGCACCTCGTCGCTCACGGCTGCGCTTGACGCGATGATGCGCTGATCAGGCGCTTCGCCGCGGCGGCACGAACACGTTTGCGGCCAGCACACCGGCCACCAGCGCTCCGGCGATCACCAATGCGGCGATCACCCAGGACGCGCTGCGTGCCGGGCTGTCCATGAACAGGAACGCGGTTCCGCGCATGCCGAGCGAGCCTGGCACCAGCGGCAGCAGGCCCGGCGCCACCATGGTGACGGCGGCGCGTCGGAACACGCGACTGAACACGTTGCCGGAGATGCCCACCACGAACGCGCCCAGGCACACGCCAAGCTCGGGCCCCAGCAGCATGGCGCCAAGACGCGCGCCGTAGAGCCCCAGCAGCGCCGCAAGCACGATCCAGCCCGTGTCGCGCCAGCGCGCCTGCAGCAGGATCACCGCCGCCATCGAACTGACCAGCGCAGC
>CAIPQY010000465.1 GCA_903867275.1 uncultured bacterium
GCAATATGCGCGCGGATGGATGGCGCAGCAGCAAAATTTCAAGTTCCACAACCCGCGGCACGCGTGCGGTCATGGTTGCTGTGCACGCTGGTGGCGCTGATGACGGCATGTCTGGTGACCTGGATCGATGGCGGCGTTGATGCGCTGCCATCGATGGCCGTTGGATGCATCACATCGCTTGCGCTGTCACTCGTGTGGCTGGCATCGGCCGCGGGACTCGGGTCGTGGCTGGGCATCTGGATGGGCGTGCGAGGCGCAGCCACGTCGGTATGCCTTGGCGTGGCCGCACTGCTCGTGGTGGACCAGTGGTGCGGAACGATGGGTCTGCTTTGGAGCGGCATCGTGGCACCGCTCGTGGTGCTGGCGCCCGGCTGGTGGCTGCTTTCGCGCCAACCCCTGAACCTGCGCACCCCCACGCTTCCCACATGGAGCACCGTGCCGATCGGCGTGGCGTGCGGAACGATGCTGGCAGCCGCGATGGTGCCCGCCGGGTTCCTGTGGAGCACCGAATTCGGCGGCTATGACGCGCTGAGCTACCACCTGCAGGTGCCGCGCGAATGGCTGCTGGCGGGATCGATGCGTCCACTCGAACACGTGGCGTACGCGGGCTTCCCGAACTTCGTGGAAGGTGCCTATATGCACCTGATGGCGCTGCGAAGCGATCCGCGCGACGCCGCCATCGCGTGCCAGTTGCTGCACGCATGCATGCTGCTGGCGGCGGCAGGCGCGATTGCAGAGACCCTGCGCATCGAGGGCGTGAACGACTGGTCGCGCGGTTGCGCGGGCGTGGCGCTGCTCGCCACGCCGTGGGTGATGGTCACGGGATCGCTGGCGTACAGCGAGTCGGGCGTGCTGCTGGGCCTGGCGCTGGCCATGGCCGCCATCACGCTGCGTTCGCGCTGGGCCGGCGGCGTGGCGTTCGGGCTTGGCGTGGGCGTGATGATCGGCAGCAAGGCGAGCTCGTTGATGCTGGCCGTGCCCGCCGCCTTCGCATGGGCACTGGTGATGGGCCGTTCGCGAATCGATCCCCGCTGGTGGCTCGCGTGGATCGGCGCGGCATCGGTGGCGCTGTTTCCGTGGCTGCTGCGCAACGCATGGTTCACTGCCGCGCCGGTGTTTCCACTGCTGTGCACCGAGCTGGGACTGGGCTGGTGGAAGCCCGTGCAGGCGGCACGGTGGGATGCGGCGCACGGCAGCGACGCATCCATCGCACAGCGATTGACGGCGCTCTGGCAACAGTGGCTGGCATTCGGCGCCGGAGCGAATCCGCGCGAGGGCGAACCGTGGCGCTGGTTCTGGGGACCCCTGCCCTGGATCGGACTGGCGAGCAACGTGTTCCTGCTTGGCACGCACCATTGGCGGCGCCTGGGCACGGCCACGGCATCGATGACCGCCCTGACGCTGCTCGGTTGGATGTTCACCACGCATCTTCAGTCCAGGTTTCTGGTTCCGGTGGCGGTGCCACTGGCGGTGACGACGGGCGTGGCCATGGGTGCGGCGGCTGCGGCCCAGATCACGGTGCGACGCCTCACCATGCTGGTGTGTCTGTGCTGGAGCTTCGTTGCGGCATGGGCGCTGGTGCACGACGCCGGTGGGCGACTTGCGCTGAGTGGTCGCATCGATGTTGCATCCGGCGCACTGGATCTGGAGATGCTGGCCAGCGAGAACGACGCGATCGTGGAGTCGGTGCGCGGTCGTCCCGGCGTGGAAGCGACCGCGAGCGGGCTCTTCAAGGGCCAGCGCATCCTGAGCGTGGGATGGAGCACGCCGTTCTGGCTGCCGCCCGATGCGCGCGTGTGGTGGAGCACGGTGTGGGATCGAAGCCTGATGGAGGACGCGCTGGCACAGCCCGATCCGCTGGCGTGGCTGCGCGAGCGATTCGACCTGATCCTGCTGGATGAACCCATGCTGCGGCGCTGGCAGCGGAGCGGATGGCTGTCACCGGAACTGGATCCCGGACACCTGCGTTCGGTGCTGGCTGGACAGGACGAAATGCAGCTCGCCGGAGGCCGCACGCTGATCGGTCTTGGGGAACGCCTGCAGCCAACATGGCCCAAGCGACATCACCGTGATGCCGCCGAGCGGTCATACTGACGCGATGCGCCACCCGTTTCCAGCCATCCTGCTGCTGAGTGCCTGCGGCACCATCTCGGAGCGACCCAACGACGTGCCGCCATCGACGACGACGGCGGCCCAGGCAACCGCCCCCGCCGCGCCCGCAGCGCCAGCGCCTGCCACCGCTCGGCCTCCCGCCACATGGAAGGGCGATGTGATCGAGTGGACCGAACTGCAACCCGTGCTGAGCGAGCGTGCCGGTGCCGTGTGTCTGGAGGAAGTGCTGCTGGATCGCCAGCTGGCCAAGCTTCTGAACGAACGCCGCCTGAAGCTGGATGACGCCGCCGTGGCAGCCGAGGAGCGCGAACTCCTGAGCGGGCTGAGCGACGATCCTGCTCGCGCGGAACGACTGCTGGCCGATCTGCGCGCCGTGCAGGGCCTCGGCGATCGGCGCTGGAAGGCGCTGCTCCGCCGCAACGCCACGACCCGCCTGCTCGTGCAGGATCAGGTGAAGATCACGCCCGAAGCGGTGGATGCCGCGCTGGACGCGGCGCACGGGCCGAAGCGTCGATGTCGGGTGATCTCGCTTCCGGACCTGAAGGCCTGCGCGGATGCGAAGCGGCGCCTGGATGCCGGCGAGCCCTTCAGCGAAGTGGCTGCCTCGATGAGCAACGATCGCTCGGCTGAACGCGGCGGCCTGGTCAACCCGGTGAGCCGACTCGACCCGACCTGGCCATCGGCCTTTCGACAGACGCTGTGGGCGCTGCAGCCGGGTGGCGTGAGCGCACCGGTGATGCTGGACCAGCGCTACGTGATCGTGCGTCTGGAGTCGGAGGTGCCGGCGGATGCGCCGCAGCCGGGCGATCGTGCCGCAGCGGAACGCGATGTGCGGCGCGGGCAGGAGCGCGTGC
>CAIPQY010000466.1 GCA_903867275.1 uncultured bacterium
ACGCGGTGCTGGATCGCCACTTCACACCCAAGGTGCCGCTGCCCACGCTGCTGGTGGCCGTGCCCGATGCCGACCCCGCTGCCTCGCTGCCGAACCCCTGCAGCGAGTGTCAGGTGCGCACGCTGCCAAAGGGCCCGGATTGGGTGATCGGCACGCCCGTGCTGCTGCTGGTGAACGACGGCGTGGTGAAGATGATGGTGTCCGGCACCGATGCGGAAGATCCCGCCAAGGTGCAGGCCATGCTGGACGCGCGCTGATCTGCGCCGTCACGACTGCGCATCTTCAAGTCGCACCCACTTCGCTTCCACGCGAAGCTGACGCGAACCAAGCACGCACCGCCGAGGCCTGACGTTGGCCGACCGGATCGCCTCCACCGCACGCTCGACATGCGCCTCACTGGCCGCGCGCACCAGGCGGTGCAGCGCCAGCGCCAGCGCTTCGCTCGGCACGCCCCGCAGTTGCGCGCGCGACCACGGACCTTCGCCGGTCATGTGACGCTTCGCCTGCGCGCGCAGCGCCTTGGCCGCTCCCTGCAACCGTCGCGCCGAGCGACTGGCCCGCACCGCGGCGCCACTGCGCATGGCTTCAAGCACCGGCAGCACTTCGTGCCGAATCCTGCCTCGCGGCTTGCTGCGATCGGCGTTCGATGGATCCTCGCGCCACGGCACCTCGGCGCGCTGAAGCAGTGCACGAATCTCCTCGCGCGAACGCTCAAGCAGCGGCCGCAGCAACTGCACCCCGCGCATGCGCCGCCGCGAAGGCATGCCGGCGGCCGCCTTGGCTCCCGCTCCACGCACCAGGCGCATCAGCACCGTCTCCAGTTGATCCTGCGCGTGATGCGCCATCAGCACCACCGGCGCTCCGCAGGCCTTGGCCGCGTCGGCGATCGCCTGATGCCGCGCCGTGCGTGCGCGCGCCGCAAGCGCCGCACCCGACTGCAACGACAGGCGCACACGATCCATGGGAACACCAAGCCAGGCCGCGCACGACTCGACGAAATCCGCATCGGACGCCGATGCCGATCGCAGCCCATGGTCGACCGTGACCAACCGCACCTGCCACGGACCGCGCGAGGCGACCGCGCACGCCAGCAACGCCAGACCGGTGGAATCGGCGCCGCCACTGGCCGCAATCAGCACCACCGAACCCGCCGGACATGCTTCGAGCGACTTGTGCACGCAGCGCGCCAGCGGCGAACGCGACGCCGTGCGCAAGGCCCGCTTCAGTTCGGGAAATGCCAGCGCCGCCACGCCGCTCACCGTTGCGGCACCACCTGTGCGCGCTCGGCCAGTTGCGCGGGGATTGCGGGCGTGTTCAAGGGTGCAAGCGAAGGCTGCAGCTCGATCGACATCTCCACCTGCCCAGCGTGCGGCTGCGCCATGCGCCAGGAGATGGTGCCGGCCTGACGCAGGCATGCCGCAAGCAGGCGCGCCGGCTTGGCGCAACCGCCACGCGATTCAAGCGCGCCGCACTGCACCTCGATCATGTGGGCCAGACGATCGCCGTGCATGTGGCCCGCGCGTGTCCAGAACGGCGCGCCCATCACGCTCTCGCGCGGCTCCGGGTGTTCTTCCAGCGAAGCGGCCACGCGGTCCAGCCACTGGCGATCCGATGCGTACACGCGCCAGCCACCATGCGGCATCACCACCGTGCGCGCATGCAGTTCGGCGGTGCCCTCACCGTCGCAGTTGCCGAACACCGCCTGCGCCAACCCCGGCTCATCACAGGTGCGCGGAGCATCCACGGGCATCGCTTCGCGCGACGGACGCTTGGGCACGGTCTGGCCCGCTTCGTTCGCGATGGCCACGGCAACGCGGTCCAGCATGGCGTCCTGCGCACGCGTGGCTGCCTTGGCATCGCGCACGCGATAGGCCACGGCCACCGCCAGCGAATCCTCCTCGCCTTCGGCGGGTCCCACCACCACCGCCACGCGATCGCCAAGCGAATCGCGCGTGGCCGCATCCAGATTCCACGCCGCCATGCGCTCGCTCCACGCCTGCGGCACCGCGTGCACCGGCATGTCCTGCATCCAGCACGCCACGGTCTCCTCGGGCATGGCCTCGAGCACCATGGCGGGCTCGCAGGCTCGCAGCGTGTCGCCCATGGGGTCGCCTTGCAGCTGCGCGCGCATCTGCACATGCATGCCGGTGCCGCGCGCCGACAGGCCCCACACGGAGAGACCGTTGGCGATGCGATCGTGGCGCATCGCCACGGTGATCACCGCGTCGTCGTCCATGCGCATTTCGCCCAGTCCACCCGCCAGACTTGGCTGATCCGGCTCGCTGCCCACGCGCAACATGTCCTTCAGCAGTCGACTGTCGGCGCGATCGGTGATCAGCAGCCAGTCGCCATGCAGACCACCCACCAGACCAAGTTGCGGAATCTCGAACCGCGCGTTTCCGCGCATGCGGCCGCCCATGGCACGCAGCAGATTGCAGGCATCGTTGCTCTGCATCTCCAGCGCGAGAACCCATGACGGCCCATCCGCGTCGCGGCGCACCACCAGCGAGGCATCGCGGCCGGCGCAGCGGCGCAGCAGTTCTTCGGGCGACAGATTGGCCTGCGCGGCGGCGGCTTCCCAGCGCTGCTTGGCGCCCATCTCGGTGAGCAGCGTCTGCACCCCACGGCGCAGCATGCACGCGCTGGCGCACTGACCTTCCTGCAGGTTGCCGCGCACCTGCACCACCGCATCCACATCGGGCGGCGTGAGCGAGGCCACGCCGAGCGGCGGCGCCACGTTGGCGGCCAGCATGCAGGCGAGGATGACGGATGCGAAGGGCATGATCAGGCCTTGGGCCACGGCGCCATCGCCATCGAGGGTGTGCTGCGCTGCCGCGGCACCAGTCGCACGGGCATGGCGCGTTCCACATCGATCGACTGCGTGGGCGCGATCCAGTCGACCGAGCGGCGGCCCAACTCGCCAAGATCCACGCTGTCGCGCGAGGCGATCATCCAGCTGCCGCCCACCCAGCCCGCGGCCAGCAGCGCACACCCGGCCATCGCCTTCCACAGCGTGGTGCGGCGCGTCTGCACCACGCCACGCGCCGCCAGCTGCTGCATGACCGATCGACGCAGATCACGCCCATCGCGGCGTTCGCTCGCCAGCAGGCTCAACAGCCGATCCAGTCGCTCGCGCTCGAAGCTCATTGCATGGCCTCCTCGGCGAAGGCACGGTCGGAGGCGTCGGAGCGGATCAGGCCCAGCATGCGGCGACGCGCACGGAACAGGTGACTCTTCACCGTGCCCTCGGGCAGCTTCACCTGACGCGCGATCTCGGCCACGCCCCAGCCCTGCTGATGGAACAGCACCACCATCTCGCGCTGCTGCGGCGACAGCACATCGATGGCCGCATCCAGCAGTCGACGAAGGCGCGTGCGCTGCTCGCTCGCCGCGGCAAGCGTGCCGGGCGTTGCACCCACGCCGCCGCGCGACTCCACATGCACGCTGTCGGCCACCGGGCGATGCTTGTTGAGATGGTTCATCCACAGACGACGCGCGATGGTGAACAGCCATGTGCTGAAGCGGAACCGGTCGTCGAAGCGATCGAGGTTCGCCAGCACGCGCACGAAGGTTTCCTGCGCCAGGTCTTCCGCCAGCTCGCGACTGCCGCACAGGCGACTCAGGTACGACTGCAGCGGCGCCTGGAAGTGCCCGATGATGGCCTCCATGGCGGCAGCGTCACCGCGACGCGCACGGCGCACGAGACGCTGTTCCACCTGTCGGTCGGGCACGGCCATCGCAGGATCGTACCTGCGCCCTCACCGCCGGTTTCAGCATTTGCGGCAAGAACCGAGGCTTACGCCACGGCCCGCAGGCGCGCGGTGCCCTTTCGGCTGCCCGTGGCCTGTGCCTTGGCGGCCGGGGCCGCAAGCACCTGCACCAGGTCCTGCGGCGTGCGGGCCACGCGGGTGGCGCCGATCGCCTCGGCCAGTCCTTCGGCGCGGTTGAACACCCCACCGCCGACGGCCACTTCCAGGTTCGGATGGGCATTGATCTCGCGCACCTGATCGATCAGCGCGCGGATGCCGGGGGCATCGCTGGCGCTGCTTGCGAACAGCACCAGGAAGTCGGGCGAGCGACGGTGCGTCTCTTCCAGGATCTCGTCGTGCGCCACGCCACCGCCGGCGAACAGCACGTCGTAGCCGGCGGCATCGAGCATGTCGGCAGCCATCTGGCCGCCCAGGTCCTCGTTCTCGCCCTGACCGCAGAACAGCGCCACGGTCTTGCCGTTGCGGTCGGCGCGCTCGTAGCTGAGCTGCACCTGATCCACCACGGTGCGCAGCAGGCGCGTGGCGTAGTTGAAGCTCAGGCGCTCGATCTGGTCGCCACGATGCAGCTTGTGCAGCGACTCGTGGATGGGCCACGCCACGCACTCGATGAAGTCTTCGGCGCTCACGCCGCTGCCAAGGGTGCGCGAGACAAGGCTGCGCACGGTGGCTCGGTCGCCCTGCAGCAGCGAGGGCAGCAGGATCTCGGTGATGGCTTCGAAGTTGACGGTGTGGGTGGCGCTCATGGTTGTGTTCCGTGTCTTGTTCACTCGTCGGCGACTCCGTCGCTTGAGAGTTGGGTTGCTTGGCCGCGTTCCTCGCGGCAGAACCTGTTTCGGCCCGCGCCCGCGCGGCCTGCCACACGGAATCAAGAACGCAATATCGGAACCTGCGCCCGCGCGTTATGCGACACCAAATGGCCCTAGTATCGCGCCATGGCCGATTCCGCAGCCCCCGAACCCACGAACGAGCCCGCCTGGAATCAGGAGCGGCTGGCCCATGACCCACATGCGGACCCCGAGAAGGCCGCGCGCGTGCGCGCCATGTTCAGCGCCATCGCGCCCAGCTACGACCTGAACAACCGTCTGCACTCGTTTGGCCTCGATCAGGCGTGGCGACGCCGCACCGTGCGCGAGGTTGCGCGACGACTTGCGCGCGCCAACCTGTCCGGCGTGCGCGTGCTGGATGTGGCGTGCGGCACGGGCGACCTGAGCGAAGCGTTCGCCGATGCTGGCGCAACCGTGATCGGCGTGGACTACACGCCGCCCATGCTCGATGTGGCGCGCACAAAGGCCGGCCGTCGCGTGCGTCGAGGCGGCAGCGCGCCCACCTATGCGCACGGCGACGCCACCGCGCTCACGCAGCCTGATGCGGGCTTCGATGCCGTCACGATCGCGTTCGGTCTTCGCAACGTGGGCAACGTGCCGGCCGCCATGCGCGAGTTTCATCGCGTGCTGCGACCGGGCGGCGTGCTGGCGGTGCTCGAGTTCGGACTGCCAACCTTTCCGCCGGCGCGCTGGGTGCATCGCCTGTACACCGAACGCATCATGCCCTTCACCGCCACGCTGATCGCGCGCGATCGCAGCGGCGCCTACAAGTACCTGCCGCGCAGCGTGGACACCTTCCTGAGCCCGGAGGGCGTGGCCGAAGCCGCTGCAAAGGCGGGTTTCGCCGATGTGCAGCTGCGCCGCCTCACCATGGGCACCTGCGCGCTCACGACGGCCGTGCGCCGTTCCGTATGATCGAACCCGCATGGCATTCGACGCCCTGACCTACGCGTGGAACCATCCACATCGACTCGGCCCGGCACTCGCCGGCCGATTCGCGGCCGACAGCGCGGGTCCATGGGCGCGCCTCGACGGAAGCTTCGACCAACTCGCCGAAGCGGTGCGACCATTCACCGCGGCCATCGTGTGCGGCCTGCGCGCCGATGCGATGGGCGTGCATGTGACGCCACAGGAAGTGAACGACGCCGTGTCGCGCGACCCCATCCGCCTGGGCGGCTTCGTGGGACTGGATCCCATGTCGCCGACATGGCGCGAGGAACTGCACGCTGCCGTGGTGATGGGCATGCGTGGCGTGTGCGTGGCGCCGGCGGCGCAGGGCGTGCATCCAACGCATCCGCACGCGATGGAACTGTGGAGCGAATGCGAGAAGCGCGCGCTGCCGGTGCTGGCGGCGCCGCTTGGCACCAAGGTTGGCGCAGGACCGCTGGAGTTCGCACGACCGCTGGCGTGGGACGAACCCGCGCGCGTGTTCCCGAACCTGCGATTGCTGCTTGGCGGTCTGGGATGGCCGTGGGTGGATGAGTGCCTGGCCATGCTGAGTCGCCATCCGAACCTGTTCACCGAAACCAGCACGCTGATTCCAACGCCGTGGCGGCTGTACGGCGCGTTGCGCGACGCATGGGCGCTGGGCGTGCTCGATCGCGTGCTGCTTGGCAGCGCCTTTCCATTCGCCGAGCCAGTCGAAGCCGCCGAGACCACGCTTCGCGTGAACACCTATGCACCGGTGCAGGGCCCGCGCATTCCAAGCAAGGATCTGCGCGCGCTGGTCGACCGCGACTGCTTTGCCGCACTTGGAACCGCAGGCCCGCGACTGAGCGCCGGCGTGGGAGTGGCTGCATGAGTCGCGCACTCTTCCTGCTGTGCTGCCTGTGCCTGACCGGCTGCTATGCGGTGCAGTGGCCGTGGACCACCACCGATCTCACCACTTCGGGGCTCACCGACTCGCCTGTGAAGATCAACATGAGCGGCACGGAGTCGTGGTACGCCATCGAACCGGCGCAGGTGAGCTTCTATTCGTGCGACATTCCGCTCGACGACATGGCCAAGGGCCTGAAGGTGAGCGGTCAGATGGTGAACATCCAGATGCTGTGGGAGCCGCGCCCCGGCATGACGCCGATCGAGCCGACCACCACCAACATCTCCATCCGCCTGGTGGTGTTCGCCGAGGGCGAAGTGGGCCTGTACGGCGGCGGTGGATTCGCGTGGCCGCGCGGCAAGCCCGAGGATGGCTCGATGGGCCTGCTGATCACCGGCAGCAACCTGTCGCTGATCGCGCGCACCAAGGGTTTCGTGGATCTGATGAGCCCCGCGCAGATGCTGGGCACCGTCACCGCCACCATGGACGAGGCGCAGGCGAACACCATTCGTCGAGCCGCCAGTCAGGCCGTGACCAACGCGCTTGGCACCGTGCGTTGGGTGCGCGCCGAAGGTGACGCCCCCACGCTGGCACTCGGCGCTCGTTGAGCGTTCAGTCGCCCGCGACCAGCGGCAACAACATTTCGGTGGCATGCGATCGTGGGGCGCGAACGGTTGGATGCGCCTCCACCGCCACCGCCTCATGCTCCCAGCTGCATGGGTCGTGCAACGCGTGCGCGGCCACATCCACGCGGTGCACGATGTCCCAGGTGCCCACCTGCGCGTCGTACAGCAGCGCCACCGCGATGGGTTGCGATGCCTGCGTGACCCCCGCCTCTTCACGCAGCTCGCGTCGCGCGGCATCGGCCGGCTGCTCGCCGACCTCAAGCGCACCACCGCCGAGAAATTCCCACGCGCCGCCGTAGGTGAGGCTGCGCACGGATCGCTGGCCCATCAGCCAGCCGGCCTCGCAACGCGCCAGGCATTTCACGCCCAGCGGACGCGCGGGACCGGGCGCATCGGGCCGCTCGCGACGCGCCACGGCCTGAAATCGGTACGCCGACTCCATCAGGTGCAGCGTCACGCCGCCATGACCATCGCGCGCGTGCGCCAGCACATGCCAGATGGCGCCATCGTGCAGCTTCGGGTTGTCGCACTGCGCCGCGGCAAACACGCGGTCCACCGCGGCCAGGTCCGCGCCTGGCGGCACCCACAGACCGGGCTCCACCAGCAGCCGCGGCGGTCGTCGAAGCAGGATCAGGCGGTCGCCTTCCATGCGCGGCATTGTCCACATTCGCAGGCGTTTCGCTATCGTGCCGCCCATGCAAGACATCGTCGCCCCCATGCCCGCCGAATCCGAGAAGCAGCCGTCCGGACTCTTCCTGCTGTTCTTCGCCGAGATGTGGGAGCGATTCTCGTTCTACGGCATGCGCGCCCTGCTCGTGTTCTACATGCTCAAGGGCTTCATGAAGGCGAACGACGATCGCGCCTACGCGATCTATGGCGCCTACGGCGCGCTGGTGTACGCCACGCCCTACCTGGGCGGCATGATCAGCGACCGCTTTCTTGGCGCACGCATCAGCGTGATCTGGGGCGGCCTGCTGATGGCGGCCGGACACCTGCTGCTGACAGTGGAGCAGGAGTGGGCGTTCTTCGGCGCGCTGGGCCTGCTCATCTGCGGCAACGGCTTCTTCAAGCCCAACATCAGCACCATGGTGGGCGCGCTGTACAGCCGAACCAGCGGCAAGCGCGACGCGGGCTTCACCCTGTTCTACATGGGCATCAACCTGGGTGCCGCGCTGGCGCCACTGGTGTGCGGCTATATCGGCGAAACCTATGGCTTCCACTACGGCTTCGGCCTCGCCACGATCGGCATGCTCACCGGTCTGGCCACCTTCGTGGCACCGGCGGGCACCGCACGCACGCTGATTGCCCTGGCGGTGCTTGGACTGGTCGCCACCATGACATGGGCCGCACGCGACAACAGCACGCAGCTGTGGCTCAACGCCCCCATCGCCCTGGCGCTGATCGCGGCGGGTGCGGTCAGTTTCTGGCGTCTGGGTGATGGCGGCGTGCCGCACGCGATCGGTCGCGCGCCGGCGGGCGTGGGCCGCAAGCCTCTGGTGATCACCATCCTGGGAACGCTGGTTGCGCTGCCGTTCTTCGCCCTGCTCACCAGCCGCACCTCGGCAGCCACATGGATCCTGAATGTGGTGGGATTGCTGGCCTTCGGTTCCATCGTGATGGGCGCGATGAAGAGCGAACGCACCGAGCGCGACCGCCTGCTGGTGGTGGTGGTGCTGTGCTTCTTCAGCATGCTGTTCTGGGCGTTCTTCGAGCAGGCCGGCAGCAGCGTGAACAACTTCACCGACCGCAACGTGAGCCGCATGGTGCAGACCGTGCCGGTGAAGGAGGGCACCACCTACACCGGCGTTCCCGTGACGCAGTCGTTCCTTGGCCACGAGGTGAACGGCCGCATCTGGACGCTGGAGGACATCGAGAAGGCCGAGCGCGCACGCACCGCCGCAGCAACCACTCCGGGCGCACCGAACGAAGCCGGCTACGTCACCTTCA
The DNA here is from genome assembly GCA_903867275.1 of uncultured bacterium. Lineage (GTDB taxonomy): Bacteria > Planctomycetota > Phycisphaerae > Phycisphaerales > SM1A02 > SYAC01. Next base: position 8,984 of record CAIPQY010000466.1, read on the forward strand.
CGGCCTCCGGCACGCACCAGCAGGACGGCCTGTCCGTGAGCGGAACCGAGATCAAGGCCTCTGTGTTCCAGGCCGCCAATCCGACCTTCATCCTGATGTTCGGACTTCCTTTCTCCCTGCTGTGGGGCTGGCTTGGCACGCGCGGACGCGATCCAAGTGCGCCGCTGAAGTTCGCGCTGGGCATCTTTCAGTTGGCCGCGGGCTTCGGCGCGCTGTGGATGGGCGCCGTGAACGCGGACAGCCACGGCATGGTGGCGATGGGATGGCTGCTGCTCAGCTACCTGCTGCAGACGACCGGCGAACTGTGCCTGTCGCCGGTGGGTCTGTCGCTTGTCACGCGCCTCTCCCCCGCCCGCATGGTCAGCACCATCATGGGCGCGTGGTTCCTGGCGACCAGCTTCAGCCATCTGCTGGCGGCCGGCATCGCCAAGATGACCTCGGTTGCCGAAGGCGATGGTGGAGCCCTCACGCCGCTGCAGAGCCTTCCCGGCTACCGCGGCGTGTTCGGCATGGTCACGATCGCGGCGGCGGTGTCGGGACTTCTGCTGCTTGCGTTCGCACCCAAGTTGCGGCGCATGATGCACATGGAATCACTGCAGAACGAATCCGCGGCGGCGCACTGAGAAGCTCGATTCACTTCACGAAGGTGAGCGTGGCGCGGTCCTTGCGCACGCCGGGGAACGCCAGCACGCGGTTGTGCATGCTCACGTACACGCCCGGCGCCAGGATCTGCACCGCCAGC
>CAIPQY010000467.1 GCA_903867275.1 uncultured bacterium
GGATGGCGCATCGTGAGCGACGCCAACCAGGGCTACGCGGCGTTCGCCGACCTCGACCTCAACGGGGAAGTCGACGGCGGCGACCTGTCGATGGTGCTCCTCAACTATGGCGACGCGCCACGCCAGGACATTCCGCCCTCGGAATGCCCGCTGAATCTCGTCAACCCGCGCTGACGCGAACTGCACTGCTGGAAACACAGCGACCCCGGCCATGTGCCGGGGTCGCTTTCTTTGATGGTTTGGAGGGGGTCAGGGAACTTGACCCCCTTCGGAAGACCTGCACGGCCATCAACAGAGAGCCATGAAGCCCAGCAGCGCCAGCCCGAGCAGGCGGCGCTTGTGGTCTTCAAGGTGCATCAATCGGTGGATGGAACGCATTGCGGATCTTCGGTTGCCTTGTCGGAGCCGCCCCACCACAAGGTGAAGACGGCTCCGGCTACGCTTGCACAATGCCCCGGATTTGGCGCTTGTCCATCGTGTCCGCGATCTTCCTTGCGCATTTCGCCGCGGCGGGCGCCGAGCGGCCATCGCTGCCCGATGCGCAGGCGTGGTTCGGCGCGGCGCGCGCGTGGCTGGATGCGGCGCCGGCTTCCAACGCGAACACCGCAGAAAACAAGGCACTTTCTGCCATTCCCGAGCCCGCGCGATCGATGCCATTTTCCGCCGTCGGCGTGGTGCTGCGCCTCGACGGACGCCCCGTTGGCGAGGCCTGGAAACAGGGTCCGGGAATCGATTCTCTGGCCACCGCGCTGCAATCCGCCCTGCAATCGGCCTCGCAGGATCGCCGCATCGCCGCCCTGCCGCCCGACCTGCGCGCCGACCTTGGCAAGCGCCTCACGCTGGAACTGGAGTTCGCCGGCGAGCCGCAGCCGCTGGTGGGCAACCGACTCGATCTGCTCGCCGCGCGCGTGGATCCGGGCATGGAAGGTTTCGCCATCCGCAACGGCGATCGCTGGGTCGACGCGCTGCCCTCGCAGCTGCAGACGCGCAACCAGGTCACGCACCTGAACTTCATCGCGCTCACGATGGGCCGCGAGGTGGGACTGGATCCAGCCGCATCGAAGGACCTGAAGCTGCCCGAAGGCGCGGCGGCCTATCGACTGGCGACGCGCCGGCTCGCGCAGGCTTCGCCGACCGACGCGCCGTTCGAGTCGCTCCGCGGCGCTGCGCTGGTGCCACTGCAGTCGGTCAACCGCGCCGCCATGCGCGACATGGCTCGCGGCATCGCGCGTCACATGCAGCAGCGCTGGCCGAATGTGGACGGTCTTCCCGGCGATGCGGCCAGCGGCATGCGCTCGCTTGGTCCGCGCGCCAACTACCGTGCCGCAACGGGCGAGTGGCCCGACCCCGTCTCGCCACCGGCGGAACAGGCGCTGGCTGCCTACGCGATGGCGCGACTCAGCCTGGCCGACTGGATGCCCGCCGATGAGCGCGAGGCCGCGGCGCGCTTCGCGTGCCAGACGCTGGACTCGCTGCGACAACTCGCCTCGGGCGAAGTCGATCCCGCCACCGACGCAAGCGCCATGGCGTGCATCGTGCTGGCCGCGGACACGCTGCAGCGCGCCCCGACCAACTGCATAGAGGACGCGCTGCGTGCCTGGCTGCCATCGATCCGCGAGAAGCTGTCGAAGTGGGCCGATGCGCAGCCGAGCCCCTCGCCCACACAGGCCGCCATGGCACTGGCCGCGCTCGGCGATGCAGCCGATGCGCGCCTGCGCGCCGCAGCCTGGTCACCTGACAATCCCGAGCGCACCGTGATGGCCACGCC
>CAIPQY010000468.1 GCA_903867275.1 uncultured bacterium
GAGCGGCGAGCGCTTGCCCTTCGGTTCGGCGGGCTTGGGCGAAGGCTTGGCGGCGGGGGCCGGTGTTGGCGCGCGGCGCGGTGATTCCTTCGGCGTGGCCGCGGCCTTCGCATCGGCTGCGCGCTTGGCTTCCCACTCGTCGTAGGTGCCGTCGAACAGCGAGGCGTTGCCGTGGCCGTCCATCACGATCAGGCGATCGCAGGTGCTGGCCAGCAGCGCGCGATCGTGGCTGACCAGCAGCAGCGCGCCATCGAAGCCGCCGTCGTCGGGATCCCTCGCAAGCGCCTCTTCCAGGCGCTCGGCGCTGGGACTGTCGAGATGGTTGGTGGGTTCGTCGAGCACCAGCAGGTTGTGGCCACCGGCGACCAGACCCGCGATCACGGCGCGCGCGCGCTCGCCACCCGAGAGTTCGCCCAGCGCCTTCTCCTGCTCGATGCCGCTGAACAGGAAGGCACCTGCCAGGTTGCGGGCTTCCTGCTCGGTCAACTTCGATCCGCCCGGACGCGCAGGCACGGTGCGCTGCAGGTGCTGCCAGATGTTCAGCGTGCGATCGAGATGCTCGTGCGTCTGGCGGAACCAGCCGGCATGCATCTTGGGGCTGCGCTTGATGGTGCCGGTGTCGGGCTCCAGTTCGCCAAGCAGCGTGCGCACCAGCGTGGTCTTGCCGGTGCCGTTGGGGCCGATGATGCCGATGCGATCGCCCGGCGCGATGAACAGGTCCAGGTTCTTGAACAGCTGCCGATCGCCCAGTTTCTTCGAGATGCCCTCGGCCACCAGCACCGAATCGCCCACGCGCGGTCCGCTGGGCAGGCTGATGCGCATCGAGTCGAGCTCGATGGGGCGCTCCACCAGTTCGTCGCGCTTGAAGCGTTCCAGGCGCGTGGCGCGGCCGCGGGCCTGCTTGGCGCGCTGGCCCGCCTTGTAGCGCATGATGTAGCGCTCCTCGCTGCGGATCTTGTCCAGCTGCTTCTCGTGCACGCGCATCTGCGTCATGTGGCGCTCGGCGCGCAGCGCCACGAACGCCTCGTAGTTGCCCGGATAGCTGCGCACGCGACCGTCATGGATCTCCTCGATGCGGTGCACCACGCGATCGAGCAGGCGACGGTCGTGACTGATCACCACCACCGCACCCTTGAAGGTCTCCGCCAGGAAATTCTCCAGCCACTTGCAGCCGTCGATGTCGAGGTGGTTGGTGGGCTCGTCGAGCAGGATCACGTCGGGGTTCTGCAGCAGCAGGCGCGCCAGGCTGAGTCGCGCCTTCTGTCCGCCGCTGAGACCGGTCACGGGAATGTCGAACTGCTCGTCCACGAAGCCCAGGCCGTGCAGCACGGCGTCGACCAGGTGGTCGCTGCTCCAGCCGCCGCCGCGCTCGATGGCCTCTTCCAGTTCGACCTGACGGTCGAGCAGGCGCTGCAGCTCGTCGCCCTCGGCGGTGGCCATGGCCTCGAACACCGCGTCGAGCGCGATCTTGGCCTGATCGGCCTCCGCCATGGCCTTGCTGGCGGCGGTTCGCATGGTGTCGCCGACATCGAAGCGGTGCTCCTGCGCCATGTAGCCCAGGCGCACGCCGCGCTGCAGGCTCACGTCGCCGGAGTCCATCTTGGCGGTGTTGCACAGGATCTTCAGCAGCGTTGTCTTGCCGCAGCCGTTGCGGCCCACCAGACCCACGCGCTCGCCCGGTTCCAGTCCGAACGTGGCGCCATCGAGCACCTGCTTGGCGCCGAGCGTGACACGGAGATTGCTTGCGGTGACGAGCGGCATGGGAGGGACGGAGTGCCCGTCAGAGAAACGCACGCGGCAGGATTCGAACCTGCGACCCTCGGTTCCGAAGACCGATGCTCTGATCCGCTGAGCTACGCGTGCCTGAAGGGGTCAGAGTGTAGCGGGTACGGGGTGGCGCCACCCCAATCGCTCGCTGATCGAGGGCTTCACGCGCGGAATGACCTCCGCCGGATAATCAGCGCCGTTGGCGGTTGAAATGTGGAACGACATGCCGCCGAGCGATCGTGCACAAACTGCCGATTTTCAACGCTTTGACTTGACCACGGCCGTTCCTGCGACACCTTGGCACCACGCTTCAGTTCGCCCCGCGCTCGAGAGCCGCAGGCCTGCAGTCAGCCATGGCTTCCCACCCACCTTCCCACGATCCGTCTCGCCGCTCCTTCCTCCGTGCATCGGCCGTGGTCTGCGCGTCGGCGTGGTTGCCGGTGTTCCGCGTGTTGCCGGGCACGGCGATGGCCGACTCGGGTGGTGGGGGCTGTCCGGAGCCGCCGAACTTTCCCGCGAGCATCGCGGTGTTCAAGCAGGCCTACCGCAACTGGTCGGGAGAGATCTCGATCGATGCCATCTGGACCGCCACCGCCGCAACCCCGCAGGACGTGGTGACACTCGCGAACTGGGCGCACGCCAACGGCTGGCGCATTCGCGCGCGTGGCATGGCGCACAACTGGTCGCCGATCGGCGTCGACCCCGATGCGACGTGCGACACGCCGATGCTGTTGGTTGACACCACCACGAGTCTCACCGCCGTGTCGGTGGACACGGGCGCGTCGCCGCCCACCGTCACGGCGCAGACGGGCATTGACCTGCTGTCGCTTCACACGGCACTGCAGGGCGCCGGACTCGGCCTGACCAACTGTCCCGCGCCGGGCGCGCTGAGCCTTGGTGGCGCGCTCACGGTGAACGGCCACGGCACATCCGTGCCCGCGGTCGGCGAGCAGTTGGTGCAGGGCCACACATTTGGCAGCCTGTCGAACCTGCTGCGATCGGTCACTGCGGTGGTGTGGGATCCCGAGCAGCAGGCGTACGCGATGCGCACCTTCCAGCGCTCGGACCCCGAGATGGGCGCGCTGTGCGTGCATCTGGGCCGCGCATTCCTGATCGAGGTCACGCTGCAGGTGGGCGCGAACGCGCGTCTGCGCTGCAACAGCTACCGCAGCCAATCGGCCGCCGACCTGTTCGCCGCACCCGGCTCCGGGTCGAGCGGCAAGACGTTCGCCGACTTCCTGGACGAGAGTGGCCGCGTGGAGACCATCCTCTATCCGTTCACCGACAACCCGTGGCTGAAGGTGTGGTCCGTCACGCCCGACAAGCCGTTCTGGTCGCGGGAGGTGAGCGAGCCCTACAACTATCCGTTCAGCGACAACATTCCGGTCGAGGTGTCCAACATCCTGAGCCAGATCGTGGGCGGCAACGCCGCGATCACGCCTGCGTTCGGCGCCACCATGGCGCTGGTCACCGACGCGGGTCTGACGGGCACGCTTTCGTGGGATCTGTGGGGCTGGTCGAAGGATGTGCAGCTGTACATCAAGCCGACCACCCTGCGCGTTGCCGAGTGCGGCTTCGCCGTCAGCTGCAGTCGCGCGGATTTGCAGCGCGCGCTCAGCGAGTTCCACCAGCAGTACCTCTCGATGCAGCAGGCGTATCGCGACCGTGGCGAATATCCGATGAATGGCCCGGTCGAGATCCGGGTCACCGGCATGGATCGGCCGGAGGATTGCCTGGTGCCTGGCGCACAGGTGCCGCTGCTTTCCGCCGCGCGTCCATGGCCGAGCCGCCCCGATTGGGATTGCGTGGTCTTCTTCAACATTCTCTCGGTGCCCGGCACGCCGCTGTCGCCGACCTACTACGCCGAGCTTGAGGCGTGGTTTTACGCCAACTATGCCAGCTACGCCGGCGTGCGTGTGGAGTGGTCGAAGGGCTGGGCCTACACCGACGGCGGCGCGTACACGAACGACGAGACGCTGCAGGTGCGCATACCTGCGGCGTTCACCGCCGGCATGCCCGCCGACGCGGACTTCCGCGCGGCGGTGGACATGCTCGACCGACTGGATCCGTTCCGGATCTTCAGCACGAAGTTCCTGGATCGACTGATGCCGCGCAGCGCCGACCTGAATGCGGACGGCATCGTCGAGAGCGGTGACCTGTCCCACCTGCTGCTTGAATGGGGGCCACAGTCAGGCCCCGCCGACCTGAACGCGGACCGCTCCGTGGACGGCGGCGACATCAGCGACATGATGCTGCGCTGGGGCGAGCGAGGCTGAACCGGCGGCCTCAGCCGCCGATCGCACGCAGCGCCGCCGCGCAATCCTTCGCAAGCGGCTCGATCGAAAGCGGACTTCCCACGGCCTTTCGCATCCAGGAGTCGGGCGTGAAGCTGCCGATGCTGGTGATGCGCTTGGTCTCGGCCGCCAGGTCCTTGTCGCGCAGGTGCGAGCGGATCTGGTGGCTCATCACATGCC
>CAIPQY010000469.1 GCA_903867275.1 uncultured bacterium
ACTTGTGGATGGCCTCGCTCACCTCCAGCATGAGCGCCAGATGGCTGTGCGCGAATTCCTCGGGGCGCGAAACCTTCACGCTCTCGAACTGCTCGCTCGACGCATCACCGACACCCATCAGCGTGGCTTGGGCACCCGCGCCATCCTCGTCCACCACCGTCAGGCGCACCGGACCGAGCGCCAGCGTGTCGCCGTCGGCGAGGGGCTGCATCGCGCCCGCATCCAGCCTTCGGTCGTTCACGAAGGTGCCGCCCGAGCTGCCCGCGTCACCGACGCTCCACTGTCCTCCGGACCATGTCAGGTTGGCGTGCGTGCGGCTGACCTGCTTGTTGTCGATGACGATGTTGCAGGTGGTTGCTCGGCCCAGCGTGATGGGGCCGGGCGCGACGAGCTCATGCTTCGCTTCCTGCCCGGACTGATCGGAGACGAGCCAGAACTTCGCCATGGGTGCAGGGTACTCCCGGTCGCTCAGGGACTGGCGGTCTTCGGCTTGGCCGCGCCGGTATCCGCGACCGGCTGCACGGGTGCCTGCAGGCGGAGATCCTGTGCCGCGTTCGCGGTGCTGCCGGGGATCGCGGGCAGTCCCAGAATGGCGAGCGCCACGTTGCCGATCTCGCCGTTGCGGATGGGCGGCGGCGCGTCCGCGGCGAACCGCTCGCTCGGTGCCGGCTTGTGGCGCGTGTCACGGTTCATCTCGTACAGGTCGAACGACTCGCCATCGCGACCCAGCCACACCAGGAACGGAATGGTGAAGTTGATGGGCGCCTCGGCATCCACATGGCTGATGCGCGGCACGCCACCGCCGTGATCCGCGGTGAGCACGATGGCCACCTTGCCACGCAGCGATGCGTCGGCTTCGATCGCCGCCAGCAGGCGTGCCAACACGCCATCGGCGTCGGCCACGCCCTTGCGATAGGACGAGCCGTCGGTCAGATCCCAGCCGCTGGCATGACCCGCGAAGTCGGGCGTCGGCAGGTGCAGGAAGGCGACGCTGCGCTTGCCCTGCAAGGCCGCATCGCGAAGGAACGTGAAGGTGTGGTCCGCCTGACTCATGGGACCCGGGTCGCACACGAACAGATCCAGCTTGTCGCGGCCGTTGTCGGGCGCAAGCGTGTCCGGCCCGCCCGCATCCTCGCCGTAGGTCTGCTCGAACAGCACGAACTTCCACTTGCCGCAGATGAGTGCGGTGCTCAGGCCCTGATCGTGCGCGACATCGAACACGCTGCTCACGTAAGCGTCATTGCGCGCATGCAGCGTGCCGCCATGCTTGCGCGAAGGCGGATCGTCGTTGGCGATCCATCCATGCCCGGCGTCGCCGGCCACGGTGCGGCCGGTGATCATGTCGATGTGGTTCGGCAGCGTGACCGAGATCTGCGGATCGCATCGCGCCTGCAGCGTGTGCGGACCGCGCGCCAGGCGCGCCAGGGCCGGATAGCTGGCGGCGATCGGGGCGGCGATGCACTCGGGTCGCAGCCCATCCACGGACACCATCACCACATGCTCGATGCGCGACGGGGCTTCGCCCACGCCGATGGCGAGCAGCGCGAGCATGACGGTGCAGAGAAGTCCTGACACGCGGGAAGGCATGGAAGGGGAAGCGTATGCAGACCGGGCGGATCGACAAGCCCACGGCCTCCGATGCCTCGGGTGATTCCGGACGATCCGTCCGTGAAAGATGGAAAGTCCGCCAAACAGGGCTGACGGGCGGGCAATCGGCACAACCTTGACGAATCGGGCGCGGTTGATTGGATCCGCCGCCCAATGCGCCTACATTGCAACCATGCAGATGCAGCGTGCGCCGCAGCGCCGATCAAAGCGTTGGATGATGACCATTGGCATCACGGTTGCCACCAGCCTCATCACCTCGGCCTGGGCCATCGTTCCAGGCAAGGTGCTGTTCGATGCCACCAAGGCGGAGATGTGCGCCAACGCGGACTGGGTGATCGACGCGGACACCTACAACATCGGCACCGGCTCGACGGGCCTGATGGTGGTTGGCTCGGGCAGTGAAGCCAACCCCGGTCGCTACCCCACGCCCGCCGCGAGCGGCATCACCGCATCGACATCGGAGACCTACTGGAAGGGCGCACTGTCCTCGTGGGCCGTGTCGCTGGTGAAGCTGGGCTTCTCGGTGGAGACGCTGCCGGTGACCGGCCG
>CAIPQY010000470.1 GCA_903867275.1 uncultured bacterium
CCGCGCAAAGCGCCCAACTGGGCCCCATTGGCTACACCTCGCCGCGCAGCGCGGATTTGGCCGCGCCGCCCTTCACCCTGAGTGACCCGGTGCTCACCGTGATCGCCAAGGGTGACTTCTCGCTGCCAAGCGAGTCGATCACCGTGTACCTGAACGGCCGCTTTGTTGGGCAGGTGTTCACCGACACGGGCGCCGACAAGAACGATTGCCGCGCTTCGATCACCCGCACCATCACGCTGGGCCGCGCTTTCTACAACGAGGCCATCAACCAGACCGGTGGCGCAACAGGCGCGGTGTTCGAGTTTGTGCCCACCATCGCGGTGAGTGCCAGCCAGTGCCCCACGGGTTCGTGGATCCAGTGCCGCCTGGAGTACATGGCCGCCATCACCGGCGACTGCAACGCCAACGGCCTGCTGGACGCGTGCGAAACGCGGGACTTCCCCGACACCGACGCCAACCACAACGGCATCGTGGACGCCTGCGAGGACTACTCGCTGGTGTTCGAGTGCGCGGGCGACCTGGACGGCAGTCGCGCCGTGGACACCGGCGACATGTCGCTGCTGCTGATGAGCTTCGGCTACGCGATGCCCGGCGATCCGAACGATCTGGACGCCAACGGCCACATCGACACCGCCGATGTGAGCCTGCTGCTGCTCAGCTTCGGCCCGTGTCAGTGACGCCTGGCGTGCCGGCGGCGCTGCCGCGCCTCGCCAATGGCCCATGACCGATTGCCCAGCCCCCATGTGGGGCTGGGCTTTGTTTTTGGGGGCCCCCGCTCGCTGGCAGGCCTGATGGCGCCTCTGGCAGCAATGTTTTTGCGCCGACTGCCACCAAAACGCAAAACAACCGTGGACACCGCGAGCATCCGTGCCACAATCGGGGCTCGGGTACCGCCACTTCCGGTGGGTCCGGGGAGTTGCCTTTGGTGGATTCAATCAGAAAAGGGTCATCGTTTACACACCGCTGTGTCCTCGCCATTGGGGTGGTGACGCTGTGCGTTGGCGCGTCGTTGGCCGCCCCGCCCAACATGCCCGTGGTGGCGGCGTGGGGCTACAACGGGGACGGCGGGTGCAATGTGCCGCCCACACTCACCACGGCGAAGCGTGTGGCGGCTGGCTCGTTCCACTCGGTGTCCATCGCGGGCGATGGTTCGCTGGTGGCGTGGGGTTACAACGGCGATGGGCAGTGCGAGGTGTCCGACCTGATCGATGACCTGGTGGATGTGTCGTGCGGCGGCTTCTTCACCGTGGCGCTCACGGGTGACGGAACCGTGATCTGTCGCGGCAACAACGACTTCAATCAGTGCGAGGTGCCCGAGGGGCTTGTGGGCGTGAAGCAGATCTCCGCCGGCGACTCGCATGTGCTTGCACTGACCGAGGACGGCTCCATCATTGGCTGGGGTTACAACGAATTCGGCCAGACGCAGGCTCCCGCAGGCCTCACGGATGCCGCACACCTGTACGCAGGTGGCTTTCACAACGTGGCTCGACGAACCGACGGAAGCCTGGTGGGGTGGGGCTACAACGTGGATGGTGAATGCAATGTGCCCGCGAGCCTCACCACCGCGGCGGATGTTGCACCGGGCATGTTCCACACCGTGGCGCTGAAGCCCAATGGGCGCGTGGTGGGGTGGGGGTACAACAACTACGGCCAATCATCACCGCCGCAGGACTTGGCGGGTGTGGTGTCTGTGGCATCTGGCGCGTACCACAGTGCCGCGCTGCGAGATGATGGATTCGTGCTGGGGTGGGGCTACAACCGCTACGGCCAGTGCTACCAGCCGCCGCAGGTTGGCAGCGTGACGCAGTTGGCGAGCGGTGGCTATCACCTGGTGGCGATCTACGAGGGCGATTGCGATGCCAACGGCACGCTGGATGCCACCGACATCGCCAGCGGCGAGGTGGACGACCTGAACGGCAACCTGCAGCCTGACACATGCGACCTGGCCCGCGGCTTCGAGGAGGACTGCAACGACAACGGCATCGTGGACAGCTACGACCAGCAGCTGTACGCCGATGCCAC
>CAIPQY010000471.1 GCA_903867275.1 uncultured bacterium
CGGCGTGTACATGGCCATCGACGTGGTCGACCAGCTGCTTGAACTGTGCCCCGGCGAGCCCATCTACGTCTATCACGAGATCGTGCACAACCGCCATGTGGTGGAACGCTTCCGCGGCCGCGGCGTGAAGTTCATCGAGGACCTGATCGATGTGCCCGAAGGCAGCATCGTGGTGTTCAGCGCCCACGGCGTCAGCCCCGCCCTGCGCGCGCAGGCCACCGAGCGCCGCCTGACCGCCATCGACGCAACCTGCCCGCTGGTCACCAAGGTGCACAACGAGGCGATCCGCTACGCGAAGGCCGGCTACCAGATCCTGCTGGTGGGCCACCTCAACCATCAGGAGGTGGTGGGCACGCGCGGCGAGGCGCCGGAGTCGATCCAGGTCGTGGAGAGTCCCGCCGACATTCCCAACCTGAAGATCATCGATCCCAACAAGCTGGTCTACCTCACGCAGACCACGCTCAGCACCGATGACGCCGACGTGATCATCAAGGCGCTGAAGGCCACCTTCCCCAACCTGAAGGAACCGCCCTCGAGCGACATCTGCTACGCCACCACCAATCGGCAGCGTGCGGTGCGCGCCATCGCGCCGGACGCCGATCTGGTGCTGGTGGTCGGCAGCCGCAACTCCAGCAACTCCGTGCGCCTGACCGAGATCAGCCAGAACGTGGGCACCAACGCGCGCCTGATCGACGACAAGAGCGAACTGAAGCCCGAGTGGTTCGACGGCGTGAAGACCGTGCTGATCACCGCTGGCGCCAGCGCACCCGAGGATCTGGTGCACGACCTGATCGTGGAGCTGATCGAGCGCTACGGCGGCGAGGTGGAGCAGCGCGACGTGTATCACGAAGAGGTTGAATTCGGCCTGCCCGGCACGCTGAAGGACCTCATGCGCAAGCGCGGCACCGACCCCGCCCACCGCAAGGTGGTGCGCCAGGACAGCGGCCCCCTGCTGCACGCGTGGCTCGAGGAGCGCGGCATCCAGCACCGCACCGTGGACCTGACCATCGGCGCCACGAACTGATCGGCGCGAAGCGATGCAGCACGCGACCGCCTTCTTCGAACTGGACGCCGACGCGCTGAAGGCGTGGGTGATCGATCGCGGCATGCCCGCGTTCGTGTCGAAGCAGCTGCTCGACTGGGTGTATCGCCGCGGCGTGATCGACCCTGCGCAGATGACCGACCTGTCGAAGGCGAACCGCGACCTCGTCTCGCACGAGATGCGCTTCGAGCAGTCGCTGGTGCGCCGACACCTGCAGGCGACCGACGGCACGCAGAAACTGCTGATGGCCTGGCCGCGCGAAGCGGCCGCCCGCGCCACCGGCGACGTGTCGCTGCCGCTGGCCGACGCCACGCCGGGCGCCGGCGAACGCGAGACCGAGTGCGTGATGATTCCCGCCGACGGCCGCAAGACCGCGTGCGTGTCCAGCCAGATCGGCTGCCCGGTGGGCTGCCGCTTCTGCGCCAGCGGCATCGGCGGCCTCGAGGGCAATCTCACCCGCGGTCGCATCGTGGAGCAGGTGTGGAAGCTCGGCCGCCTGCCCGATGTGGAGCGCATCAGCCACGTCGTGTTCATGGGCATGGGCGAACCGCTGTCGAACTTCGAGGCGGTGACCGGCGCCATCCGCACGCTGAACGCGGACTGGGGCCTGGGCATCTCGGCGCGGCGCATCACCGTGAGCACCGTGGGTCTGCCCAGCGCCATCGAGAAGCTGATGGGCTTCGACATTCCGGTCACGCTGGCGCTCAGCCTGCACGCGCCCACCGACGAGCTGCGTCGGCAGATCATTCCGTGGGCCGAATACAGCACCATTCCGCAGCTGCTCGAGGCGTGCCACGAGTGGTTCCGCGCCACGGGTCGCGAGATCACGCTGGAGTACATCCTGCTCGGCGGCTTCAACGACGCCATCGAGCACGCGGAGGAACTGGCGCGACTCGCGCGCTCGATCCGCGCCAACGTGAACCTGATCCGCTGGAACGAGGTGGAAGGCCTGCCCTACACGCGCCCCGCCACCGAGCATGTGCACGCTTTCCAGGAAACACTGCGCACGCGCGGCGTGAACGTGCACATCCGCGCCAGCCGCGGCCGCGACATCGCCGCAGCCTGTGGCCAGTTGCGCCACGAAGCGCGCGCCGCCCGCTGAATCTCAGCTGCGCGGGCCCGCTGCGCCACGCATCGCTTCGGCGGTCATGGTGCGCACCGTGGCCGCATCCATGCCGTGCAGTTCGCCAAGCTCGGCGATGGCGCGCAGCCGTTCCAGCGCCGCCTCGAAGGCCGACGCATCGGCCGACTCCGACGACGCGCGCGCGCACAGCTCGATCACCGCATCACGCAGGTCGCGCCCGCTCGGACGCCCGCGGATGCCGTGCGGCACGGCCTGCCCCACCGTGCGCAGCAGTCGCGCCGGCCAGTCGCTGCTGCGGAAGTCGAGCCGCAGGAAGCGTCCAAGCAGCGTGGCTTCCACACGGTACAGGAATCGTCGCTCCATGCGATCGCCGCGCGCCGGGCGCACATCGAGGCGACGACGCGTGAGACGTCGCTGCTCGGGACTGGTGCACATGGTCGCCACATACACGCTGTCGCGGATCAGCATCGCCTCGGCCAACGGCAGCGCCGCGCGCTCGGCAAGGCCATCCACCGAAAGCAGCGCATCCATCAGACGCGCGTAGGCCTCGGCGTAGCTCACGCCGCCCCACAGCCAGCAGCGGTGCAGGCCGTTCACCATGTCGCGCTGCACCTGTCGAAGCGCCGCGGTTCGGCGCCACGCGCCCGTGCGCCGCAGCAGCTGCCCGAACAACGGTCGCAATCGACGCGCCGCACGCGCGCCGCCGATGCCGCTGTGCGAGATCTCCAGCAGGAATCGCCGCACCAGCGCCACCGGATGGTCGGGATCGCGCTGCTCGGGCTGATCGGTGTCGCTGCCCCACTCGGCGCTCAGCACGCGGCCATAGCGCATGGCCTCCAGGCAGCGACCGAAGCCGCGTGCCTCGGCGCGCAGCAACGCCGCCTCGAGCGCCTGCACCGACACGGGCACCAACCCACGCTGATACGCCGCACCCAGCAGCACAAGA
>CAIPQY010000472.1 GCA_903867275.1 uncultured bacterium
CAACAGCAAGCTGCAGATCTACGGCAACACCACGCTGCAGCAGGAATTCACCGTGGCGGGCACGCCGAGCACGGTGAGTGGTGGCGACACCAAGGGCACGGGTGGCAGCACGATCGTGACGGGCGGAACCACCTCGAACACCTTCGATCTGCTTCCATCCGCAGAGACCGGCTTCGTGCAGACGCTGGTGCGTGGTGCCAATGGCCAGTACGCCATCAACCAGACCTTCGGCCTGACGGCGAAGCCCGCGGCGCTGGATGTGGCGGACATCGACGGCGATGGCCTTGCTGACATCGTCAGCGCCAACGCGGATCCGGTGGCACCGGCCCCGGGCAGCGCGGTGCCGGTGCTGAGCATCTTCCGCAACAGCGGTGGCAACTTCAACGGTGGCACGCCGTACCAGCCCGAGGGCGCAAGCAGTGCACGCAGCGTGGCGCTGATCGACGTGGACAACGACGGCGATCGTGACATCGTGAGCGTGAACAATCAGGCTGGCACCACCAAGGCCACGCTGCTCCGCATCGACACGCTGGGCGCGGGTACGCCGCTGAGTGTGGGTCAGACCACGGTGCTGCCTGCCAACAACCCCATCATCGCCACGCGTGGCAACCTGGATGGCGTGGGCGGCGAGGACCTGTTCCTGGTGACGCAGTCAGGCAGCACCCAGCTGACCGGCTCCAACGAGGTGAAGCCGTTCCTCGGCGTGGCCGGCCTGCAGGGCGATCTGGACGGCGACGGCACGGTGGGCCCGTCGGACATCTCGATCCTGCTGCTCGACTTCGGTCCGTGCCCCGGCACGCCGTGTCCGTCGGATCTGGACGGCGACGGCGATGTGACCAGCGGCGACATCGCGTTCCTGCTGCTGCTGTTCGGCTGATCAGGGCGGGCGCGTGGGCGCACGTCGTTGCCAGGCGGGCAATCTTGGCGGAATTCAAACAGAAACGTCGCCGTTTCCTTGGGCGCGCGTGTTCATACTCCATCCCATGATGATGTTTCCACACGACGGCGTTCATGACCATGCCCATCGACAGGTGATGCCCGAATTCGCGATTGTCGCGCAGGATCCTGACTTCGTGCGTCGCAATGCGGCGGCTCTCGCGGTCGGCAACCAGTTCTCGCTGATCGGTCTGCCCGACACGCAGAACTACTCCAGCACCTTTCCGCAGATCTTCGTCGCCCAGACCAACTGGGTGGTCGATCACCGCGCCGATCTGCAGGTGGAGTATGTCTCGCACTACGGCGACATCGTGAACAACGCCGATCAGGAGTATCAGTGGGTGCTGGCCGATGCCGCGATGGCCGTCCTTGACGAAGCGGACATGATCTACGGCGTCTGCCCGGGCAACCACGACATCACTGCCTCGGGTGGCTCGGGCCAGCCGGTGCTGCGCGGGCCGTACCTCGACTACTTCGGTCCGGATCGTTTCGCGGGGCGCTCGTGGTTCGGAGGGGCATCGCCCACCGGCATGTCGAACTTCACGGTGTTCTCCGCGGGCGGCATCGACTTCCTGCAGATCCACATCGATGTGGACACGCCCGTGCGTGAACTTGCCTGGGCGCAGGCGGTGATCGACGCCAACCGCGATCGTCCCGTGATGCTGACCACGCACCGCTATCTGCAGGATGCCCAGGACTACACGAGCGGCGTGCCGCTGGTGTCGTCGGGTCGGTACCCGGACATCTGGTACCAGTTCGAGGGGCTCTACAACCCCGACGGCATGCGGTCGGAGGAGTTCTTCCAGTGGTTCGTGCGGCGCCAGCCGAGCGTGTTCATGGTGACGTGCGGGCACTTCCACGAGGAGTATCGGCAGGTCAGCCAGAATGTGGCCGGGTTGCCCGTGCACGAGGTTCTGGCCGATTTCCAGGATGATCCCAATGGTGGCGATGGCTGGTTGCGCATCATGAAGTTCAACACGCTGTCGGGCATCATCGATGTGGACACCTACTCGCCCACGCTTGGTGCGGTGCGCACGGCAAGCGAGAGCGACTTCAACCTCGCCGTCGACTTCGACCGCTACATGCTTGCGCCACAAACGGCATTCAAGGCCTTCCAGCAGGGGATCGGCGGCTACGAGGGAACGCAGGACACCTGGGTGAGCCAGCAGAACCCCAACACCAGCTACGGGGACAACGACCGGCGCGTGTCGGATGACGACACCGCGAACTCGTTCTTCTCCGACTATCGCGGACAGGCGCTGGTGCGCTTCGATGGCATCGTCGGTGGTCAGGGCATTCCGGAGGGTTCGGAGATCCTCTCCGCGACGCTGGTGATCGACATCGCGGACGACATCGACACGCCGCTCTTCAACCCCAGTTTCCTGGTGCACAAGGTGGTGCGGGCGTGGAGCGAGAGCTCGACCTGGAACTCGCTGTCGGGTGGCTTGACGGTGGGATCGGATCTTGCGCCGTCGTTCGCGTCGTTCTCGGGCGACAACAATCCCAACAGCGAGACCATGCGCCGCATCGACGTGACGCAGGTGGTGCGCGACTGGATGTCGGGCGCGCCGAACTGCGGCCTGGCGATCATGCCGCAGATCATCAGCGGCAATGACGACGGCATCGAGATCATCGCGAGCGAGAACGCCAACACGCTCCTTCGGCCGCGCCTGGAAGTGACCTACCGACCCGCGGCGATCGCGGGCGATCTGGACGGCGATCGTGTGGTGGGCGCCGCCGACATCGCGGTGTTGCTGCTGGCGTTCGGTGAATGCGACGGTTCGGCCTTCGATGTGGATGGCTCAGGCTGCGTGGACGCAGGCGACATCGCCTTCCTGCTGCTGCTGTTCAGCTGATCCACGCGACGAAAACGACGAACAGAAACGCCCGTGCCGATGATGGCACGGGCGTTTTCGTTTGTGCGGTTGTCCGAACGCCGACGCTGGTCGCGTTCAGGCGCGGCTCTGGTAGCTGCCGTCTTCGGTGCTCACGCGCACCTTCTCGCCGATGCCGATGAAGGGCGGAACGCGGGTCTTCAGGCCCGTCTCGAGTTCGGCTTCCTTCAACTGGTTGGTGGCGGTTGCACCCTTGATGCCGGGCGCGGTGTCCTTCACGATCAGCTCGACCATGTTGGGCATCTCGATGCTGATGGGCTTGCCGTCGCACCAGTTCACCACCACGGTGTTGTTGGGCAGCATGTACAGCGGAAGGTCGCCCACGAAGTCGGCGCTCATCTCGGCCTGCTCGAAGGTCTCGTTGTCCATGAACACGAACATGTCGCCGTTCTTGTACAGGTACTCCATGGGGCGGCGGTCCAGGTCGACCTGCTCCACTTCCTCGCCCGAGCGCAGACGCTTGTCGATCAGGGCGCCGGAGTTCAGGTCGCGCAGCAGCACCTGCACGAAGGCGCGCAGGTTGCCGGGGGTGCGGTGCTCCACCTTGGTGATCAGGTAGAGGCGCGAATCCATCTTGATGGCCAGTCCGGGGCGGAGGTCGGTGCTCTTCATGGGGGGGGTTCCTCGGGTTGAGAGGGAGACCGAGTCTAACGAAAGCCGCTGTGCCACACCCTTCGTGCAGCATCGCCAGGCGATGGCCGGCCGCGGAAGCCAAAACAGCGCAAAAATAAATACCCCCGGCCACAAGGACCGGGGGCGGAGGGAGGGAAAAGGGCTTGGTTGGCGGCCACACGCAGGTGACCAGGACACACGAGGACTCTTTCTTCTCTCAGTCTTCGTTAGTCCATCTTTGGCTTTGGATTTCTCCTCAACCTCTGACTCACACACCATAGCCCGAATCACCAGCGACGCAAGAAAACGGTGTTGAAAACGATCAAATTGCGGAACCGCCGCAGGCTTCGGAGGTGGGAACTTCGAATCGGTCGGTGGCGGCGATCAAAGTCGCGGCCATGAGTAGACTTGCGACCTCGGAACACCCCATGCAAAACAGCCTTCTTGCAGCGATTTTGGCTCTTTGGACGTGCTTGGCGGCGCCGGCACAGACGGTTCCTCCACAGGATGGCGCCCAGGCTGCCAAGTTTGTTTCCGGACCTCCTCCGATCGTGGTTTCTCCCGCCGCGGTGGATTTCGGCTTCATCCCGCCCGGGGCCAAGCGTGTGGCCACCGTTTCGCTGCAGAACACCTCCACGCAGCCCATCACCCTGATCGCCGTGCAGCCCACCTGTGCCTGCACCACCACCACCAACATGGCGGGGCAGGTGATTCCGCCTGGTGGCTCGGTCACTTTCGATGCCGAGCTGGGCGCCAGCGTGGTGCCGGGCCCGCGCCACGCCACCGTGAAGGTGCTGGCCGAGGGCTATGGCAAGGCGGTGGAGATGGATGTGCGCGGCGAAGTGGCCATGCCGCTGCGCGCCGTGCCCAGCGCCCTCACGCCGCCACCCGCCGGTGCCGTCAAGAGCCGCGTGGTGGTGGAAAGCCTGGATCGCAAACCCTTCCGCATTCGCTCATCCAACGGCAAGCCGCCTGAATTCCTTGGCTTCGACCCCGCGAAGGACGAACCGCGCGCCACCTATGTGCTGCGCTGCAACTTCGAGGGGCTTCTGGAATCCGAGATGCCCGCGTTCTGGGTGGTGGAGACCGATCGCGAGGATTGCCCGGTGATCGGCCTGAAGGTGCGCGACGAGCGCTTTGCCACCGCGCCGGTGATGCGCATGAACGAGTACGCGCTGAACCTGGGCGTGCTGCAGGCCGGCGAGCCGAAGGAGATCGCGGTCGACCTGAAAGAGAAGATCGAGCGCGAGATGGTGGTGCGCGGCGGCGGCGACATGGGCCTGTGGCTGAAGGGCACCGAGCAGCTGAGCGACGGCACGCGCGTGAATCTGCGCTTCACGCCCAAGGCAACCGCGGTGGGCGCCTTCGTGGTGCCGCTGCAGCTGACCGATGGTGCACGCGCGCAGCCGCTGTTCGCCTTCGGCGTGGTGCGGCCGGCGGCGCCTGGCACGCCTTCCACCGAGCCCGCGGCAACCAAGCCCGCCAACCGCTAGATTGCCGCGCATGGGAATCCTTGCAGGCAAGCGCGGTCTCGTCGTCGGCATCATGAATGACCGAAGCGCGGCGAGTGGCATCACGCAGAGCATCATCGAGCAGGGGGGCGAGTGCATCTTCACCCACCTGCCCGGCGAGAAGAACGAGCGCCGCGTGCGCAACGCGCTGGAATCGCTGAACGTGAAGGATCCGTGGCTGCAGCCCATGGACGCCAGCAGCGACGAGCAGCTCGACGCCACCTTCGCGCGCGTGGCCAAGGACTTCGGCAGCATCGACTTCCTGGTGCACAGCATCGCCTTCGCCGACAAGGACTGGCTGAAGGAAGGCATGTTCACCGCCACGCCGCGCCAGGTGTTCACGCAGGCGATGGACATCAGCGCCTACACCTACGCCGCCATGGCCAACCGCGTGGCGCCGCTGATGACGAGCGGCGGCAGCATGATCGCGCTGAGCTACTACGGCGCCGAGAAGGCCGTGCCCGGCTACAACGTGATGGGCGTGGCCAAGGCCGCGTTGGAAGCGACCAACCGCTACCTTGCGATGGAGCTTGGCCAGAAGAACATCCGCTGCAACGTGATCAGCGCGGGCCCCATGCGCACGCTGAGCGCGATGGCCGTCGGCGGCTTCAGCGAGATCCTGGGCTGGGTGGAGAAGAAGGCGCCGCTGCGCCGCAACATCACCACCGAGGATGTGGGTGGCGCGGCCGCGTGGCTGCTGTCATCGCTGGCCAACGGCGTGACGGGCGAAACGCTGTACGTGGACAGCGGCTACTCCATCATGGGCCTGTAAGGCCCGCTCGCGAACGGAAGTCGAAGGGTCGATCGCTTGCCAGGTCGGCCGCGGGCACCAGTGCCTCGCGGATGGCCGTGGCCAGTTCGGCGATGCCGTGGCGCGTGGTGGCGCTGACGCGATGCTGTGTGCCGGCGGGGTCGGCGCCTGGCAGGTCGCACTGGCTGCGCACGCGCATGGCGTCGGCCCAGCGATCGATGAACTGCTGCCCGGGCGCCGCGAGTGCCACGCGAAGATCGGCGTGATCGATGGCCGCGTGCGCGGCGGCGATGGCTTCGCGTTCGATGGCGTCGCCCGTGTCGTGGATGCCCGGCGCATCGAGCACGAGGCAGGTGAGCCCGTGCAGCGCGATGCGCGCCGACACGAAGTCGCGCGTGGTGCCCGCGATCGGCGAGGCCGCGGCCACCGATCGCCCGGCCAGCGCGTTGAGCAGCGAACTCTTGCCCGCGTTCGGCGGCCCGATGATGGCCACGGTGGGCGCGTCGATCAGGCGTTGCAGGCGGCGCGAGCGATCGGCGTCGCCGGGCCCCGGTGCACCGTGCGTGCGCCAGCGTTCGGGCTGCGCCAGCAGCAGGGGAATGGCCAGATCACTGGCGGCGCGTGGCAGCGTGGCCAGCATGCGAAACGCGACGGGATCGGCGCTGGCCGTGCTCCACAGGGCTTCCGATTCTGCAAAGCGCGCGCCGCGCGCAAGCAGGCGCTCGGTCCACAACTGTCGAAGGCGCGGACCTCCGTGCGGCGTGACCAGCAGGGTGCGTTCATCCACGCGCAGCAGCAGCGCGTCGTCCAGGCCCGGTACGTGATGCAGCGCCGTGGCCCCGGGCGCGGGAAGGATGCAATCCATCGCGCGTTCAAGCGCCTCGGCATCGCCCGAAAGCCGCAGCACCGCGATCGCCGACGCACCCACCGGCGTGCACCAGCATGCCTCGATCGCCGCCGCGTGGCTCACGCCTGCTCTTCGTCCGCGACCTCGTCCCGATCCGGGTCCTCGGCGGCGTGCCGCACCGCCACGCTGATGCCAAGCAGCACCAGCTCGGGCACGATGCGATCCACCAGATCGTCGCCGCTGAACAGCGTCTCTGCGTCGCCACCGGTGGCCACCACCATGGGGAAGGCGCCGTAGTTCTCGGCGTAGCGCTCCACCAGGCGGCGCGTCATGCCGCGAAGGCCTTCGTACACGCCAAGCAGCATCGCGGCCGCGGTGTTGCGACCGAACGCCTCGGCTGCATCGGGTTGCGCGAAGGCCACGCGCGGCAGCCTGTCGGTGTGCTCGTGCAGCGACTTCAGCTGCAGCGCGGCGCCCGGCGCGATGGCGCCGCCGTGGAAGGTGCCCTCGCCATCCACGAAGTCCACCGTGATGGCCGTGCCCGCATCGACCACCACCACGGCCTGCTTCAGCCCGTCGTAGGCGGCCGCGGCGGCAAGCAGTCGGTCTTCACCCACCTTGGCGTCGTCGTCCACGCAGGTGCCGATCGGAATGGGCAGGTCGCGGCGCACGCGCAGCACCTCGGCGCCCAGCAGGGTGCCAAGTTCGGACTCCAGCGGATTGGCCATGCGATCGTTCACGCTGCAGATCACCACGGTGGCGTCGTCGTCGTCCAGCGACTGCCAGTGGCGTTCGATCGCCAGTGCGAGCGCCTTCACGTCGCCGTTCTCGAGGTGGTCCTGCGCTTCGAGCGTGGTGCCAAGGAAGCGACCGACGGCGGTTCGGCTGTTGCCGACGGAGATGGCCAGCAGTTTCTGCATGGCCGCGATTCTAGGGGCGGGTCAGCGAGCCTTGGTGGCGGCGATCTGCGCGCGCAGATCCTCGCGCATGCGGTCGAGCAGGCGACAGGCCACGGGCCCCGGCGCGCCGTCGCCGAACGGCGTGTCATCGATCCGGGTGACGCTGGCCACAATGCGCCGGCTGCTGGCCACCAGCACCTCGTCGGCGGCGCGCAGTTCGGCCTGTTGCACGCGACGCTCCTGCACCTGCAGGCCCAGTGCACGCGCGGCCTGCAGCGCGGCTTCGCGCACGGTGCCGTGCAGGATGGACGGGTCGTCGTCGATCGGCGGCGTGGCCAGCACGCCGTTCTTCACGATCAGGATGTTCGAGCTGCTGCCCTCGCTCAGCACGCCGTCGCGCACCAGCACGGCTTCCTCGGCCTGCTGCGATGCGGCTTCCAGCATGGGCAGCACCGCGCCCATCAGGCTGATGCTCTTGATCTCGCAGCGTTGCCATCGCTGGTCGGGCTGCACGCTGACCGCGATGGTGCCGGGCGTGCGAAGCGAATCCAGGTCGCCGCAGGGCACGGCGTAGGCGAAGCTGGTTGGCTGCAGGCCCGTGGGCGGCAGGTGACTGCGCATCGGTGGCGCGCCGCGCGTGATCTGCAGATACACCGCTGCGTCGCGCAAGCCTTCGGCCTGCAGCACCGCATGCATGGCGCGTTCGGCATCGGCGGCGGTGAAGCCCTCGATGCGCGTGAGGCGCAGGCTGCGTTCCAGTCGACGCATGTGTGCGGTCATGCACATGCCCACGCCGTCGAAGAAGCGCACCAGCTCGTAGATGCCGTCGCCGAACAGGAAGCCCCGGTCAAAGGGACTGATGTGCGCCTGTTCCAGCGGCACCACGCGATCGTTCAGCCATACCTGCATCGTGTGCACTCAGCGGGCCTTGCGGGCGGCCTTCACGAACGCGCGCGCCGCGGCGGCATCGAGCGGCTTGTCCCAGCGACCACCGCGCTTGATGGAGCTGCCCACGATGATCGCGTCGGCGTGCTCGAGCAGGTGTGGTGCGCTTTCGGCGGTGGCGCCCGAACCCACGATCACGGGCAAGGCGGTGGCTTCGCGCACCTCGCGCAGGTCACCCATGTCCACTGGCTCGCCGGTGGCGCTGCCAGTGACGATCACCGCGTCGGCGCCCATGAATTCGGCGGTCTTCACATGTTCGTGCAGGTCGAGGTCGCGCGTGATGGCGTGGCTCGAGTGCTTCTTCATCACGTCGGCGGCCACCAGCACGCGCTCGGCGCCGATGGCGCGGCGGAAGCGCAGCAGCGGGCCCGCATCGGCCTCCTCCATCAGGCCCTCGTCGGCCACGGAGGCAAGGTGAAAGCCTTCGGCACGGATGAACGCGCCGCCGCAGGCATTGGCCACGGCGATGGCCGCGCGGTTGGCGCCGGCCAGGATCTGCACGCCCACCGGAATGCGCACCGCCGCGCGCACGCACAGCATGCACGCGCTCATGGCGGCGATGATCTCGGGGCCCACCTCGCGGCGCAGGTAGGGCAGGTCGTGCATGTTCTCCACCAGCACGGCGTCGAAGCCGGCGGCCTCAAGCGCCTTGGCTTCGGTGGCGGCGGCCTTGGCGATCTGCTCCACGCGCAGCGAGGCGCGCGGCGAGCCGGGCAGGGCGGCCAGATGCACCATGCCGATGAGGGGTCCGGGGAAGGTTGGCATGGGTCAGTTGGTTCCTACGTAGGTGCGTCGGTACTGCTGCCAGGAGGGACTTTCCGAGATGCGCAGCAGCCAGTAGTTCAGTGGTTCGCGGATGCTGAGTGGCAGTTTGGGTGACATGCTCAGGCACACGTATTCCACCACCAATGGCTCGGGCAGCACCGCGAGCTCGTTCTTGAAGCTGTCGCGAATGATGTAGTTGAGCGCGCCGGTGTCACCGAGCACCGCATCCACCTGCTCGGTGGCAAGGGCGGTCAGCGCATCCTTGAGGGTGGGGAAGGTGCGCACCTTGAGTCCCTGCGCTTCGGCATCCATCGCGCCGGCCGAGTCCGCCACGGCCGCGCAACGCACCTTGGGCAGTTCCGCAAGGTTCTGCAGCATGGGGCGGAAGCGGTTCACGGTGAGCTCGCTGGAGATCACGCCGGCCAGCACCGACATCAGCGCGAAGGCCAGCAGCATCCACGTGCCCGCGATGACGCGGCCGAACACGGTGATGGGCACGCGATCGCCGTAGCCCACCGTGGTCATGGTGGTCACGCTCCACCACACGCTTTCGCCGAGACCTTTCCACCAGGTGCCGCCGAAGTGCTGGGAGTTGTTGCGGCGCTCGATCAGGGTCATCAGCAGGGCGATGAGGAACATGAAGGCCAGCACGCCCAGGAAGAGTCTGGGCAGCTGGGACGCACGCACCTGATGCCACATGCCCGTGAGCGAGGGCGATCGGTCGATGCGCACGGCGGCGCTGGTGCCGCTCTGCTCGAAGGCGTGGGTGAAGTCCACGTACGTCTCGCGATCGGGGGTTGGATCCACACCCACGGCGATCAGGTCGATCTCGCTGTTGGACAGCGCCGACATGGCCGACGCCATGCTGGGGAAATCCACCAGGTCGTAGTGCATGTCAAGGCGCTGCGCGATCTCGCGGAACAGCGTCACGGCGATGCCGACCCATTCCTGCGAGCCAACCTTCATCGCGTAGGGCGGCAACTCGAACACGCCCACACGCAGGCGCGGTGCATTCGGTGGAAGCGTGGGTGCCGGTCGCGTGCGGCCCGGAACGATGCGGGTGTCGCTGACGGGCGTCGATGTCGCGCTTGGTCCGTATGACAGGCTGGTGTCCGAGGTCTGCGCAACGGGCGCGCAGGACATGACCAGCGTGGTGAGCAGCAGACAGGAGAGCAGGCGAAACATGCGCGAAGGATAGAAGCATCGCTCGCGCCGCGTGTGTGCTAGCGTGCACCGCATGGCAGTCGGCAATCTCCAAGGCAAGGTGGCCGTGATCACCGGCGGCAGCAGCGGCATCGGTGCGGCCACCGCGCGCGCGCTGGCGGCGGAAGGCATGGATCTGGTGCTGGCCGCGCGCCGGGCGGATCGATTGACCGCCGTTGCGCAATCCATCCGCGCCATGGGTCGCCGCGTGGAGACCGTGGAGATCGACGTGGCCGCGCCCAACGCGAGCAACGCGCTGCTGGACGCCGCCGAGCGCGCCTTCGGTCGCTTCGATGTGGTGTTCGCCAACGCCGGCTACGGCATGGAGCGCGCGCATCACGACACGCCCGAGTCCGACCTGCGCCACATGTTCGAGGTGAACTTCTTCGCCAGCACCGACCTGATCACGCAGGCCGCCAAGCGGCTGATCGCCGCCGATCGCAAGGGCCACCTGCTGATGTGCAGCAGTTGTCTGGCCAAGTTCACGCTGCCCTACTACGGCGCCTATGCCGCCACCAAGGCCGCACAGGGCATGATGTGCCGCGCGATGCGCTTCGAGCTGGAACCACACGGCATCGAGGTGAGCAGCGTGCACCCGGTGACCACGGTGACGGAATTCTTCGAGCAGTCGGCGGCGCGCAGCGGGCTGCATGCGAGCGACCGAAAGGTGCCCGATCACGCGCCCAAGTTCTTCGTGCAGCCACCCGAGCGCGTGGCGAAGGCCATCGTGCGTTGCCTGCATCGGCCGCGCAGCGAGGTGTGGACCAGTCTGGCGGTGCGGTTGGCCGCTGGCTTCATCACCGCGTTCCCCGGCTTGTTCGACGGCGCGTGCCGCCGGGAGGCTGCCCGCAGCCGCATGGCGCATCAGCGCGCCAAGGGCCACTGAAACCACCCGCGCGGGCACTTTCCGCCCGGTTGAGGGTTGGGCCGCGCCGCCCTATCGTTGCCGCTCTTCTCAAGGAGAACTCTCATGCCCATTCGCATCGGCATCAATGGTTTCGGTCGCATCGGTCGCCTCGTGTATCGCGCCGCCGCGCAGCGCGGCAACTTCCAGATCGTGGGCGTGAACGATCTGGTGCCCGCGGACAACCTGGCGTACCTGCTGCAGCACGACTCCAGCCACGGCCGATTCGCGCTGCCGGTGAAGGCCGGTGGCGACGGTTTCACCGCGGGCTCGCAGACCACCCGCACCATGAGCGAGAAGGAACCCGGCAAGCTGCCGTGGAAGGAACTGGGCTGCGACTACGTGCTGGAGAGCACGGGCCGCTTCACCGAGTTCGACGGTGCGAAGCAGCACCTCGATGGCGGCGCCAAGCGCGTGCTGATCAGCGCGCCCACCAAGAGCGACGCCGAGGTGCCCACGCTGGTGTACAAGGTGAACCACGACAAGTACGACGCGGCGCGGCACACCATCGTGAGCAACGCCAGCTGCACCACCAACTGCCTGGCGCCGGTGGTGAAGGTGATCCTGGACAACTTCGGCCTGGAAGAGGGCCTGATGACCACGGTGCACGCGGTGACCGCCACGCAGCCCACGCAGGACGGCCCCAGCAAGAAGGATTGGCGCGGCGGTCGCAACGCGTATCAGAACATCATTCCCGCAAGCACCGGCGCGGCGAAGGCCGTGGCGCTGTGCCTGCCGGCGGTGAAGGGCAAGCTGACGGGCATGAGCTTCCGCGTGCCGGTGGCCAATGTCAGCTGCGTCGATCTCACCTTCCGCACCACCAAGGCCACCAGCCTGGATCAGATCCACGCGGCCATGAAGGCGGCGGCCGAGGGCCCCATGCAGGGCGTGCTTGGCTACACCGAGGACGAGGTGGTGAGCAGCGACTTCATGAGCGATCCGCGCAGCAGCATCTATGACGCCAAGGCGTGCATCCAGCTGAACGACCGCTTCTTCAAGGTGGTGAGCTGGTACGACAACGAGTTCGGCTACGCCAACCGTTGCGTGGACATGCTGGCGATGATGGCCGAGAAGGACGGGGTGCGCTGAGCCCGCGGGCCCGGTGCAAGACATGCACGCGATCGCATCCAACCTGGTGAACGCGGCGCTGGCCGAGGTGCAGCACGCGGGCGACGTCGTGCTGTTTCCCATGCAGCAGTACTGGTGGTTCTACGCCGCCTTCACGCTGTTCGTGCTGGCGGTGCTGGCGCTCGACCTGGGCGTGTTCCACCGGCAGGCGCACGAGGTGAAGTACAAGGAGGCGGTCGTCTGGAGCGCGGTGTGGATCACGCTGGCGCTGCTGTTCAACCTGGGCTTCTGGTTCTACACCAGCTGGAAGCTGGCGCTGCCCGAGTGCGCCGAGCTGGTGAAGAGCATGGGCTACGCCAGCCCGCAGAAGGCCGCCAACGACGTGTCGCTGGAGTTCCTGGCGGGCTACCTGATCGAGAAGAGCCTGAGCGTGGACAACGTGTTCGTGTTCGTGGTCATCTTCCAGTTCTTCGCGGTGCCGGCCAAGTACCAGCATCGCGTGCTGTTCTACGGCATCCTGGGCGCGCTGATCAGCCGCGCCATCTTCATCGCGCTGGGCAGCGTGCTGCTGCAGTACGCGGTGGTGATCTGGATCTTCGGCGCCTTCCTGGTGTTCACGGGGGCCAAGCTGCTCTTCCCGCACGAGCAGAAGAAGGACCTGTCCACCAACCCGGTGCTGCGCGTGATGCGCCGCGTGATCCCCGTGACGAAGGATTTCCACGAGCAGCGGTTCCTGGTGAACATCGGCGGGGTGCGCCACGCCACGCCGCTGCTGGTGGCGCTGCTGGTGGTGGAGTTCACCGACATCCTGTTCGCGCTGGACAGCGTGCCGGCCATCTTCGCGGTCACGCGCGAGCCGCTGATCGTGTTCACCAGCAACATCTTCGCCATCCTGGGCCTGCGCGCGCTGTACTTCCTGCTGGCGGGCGCCATGGACACCTTCCACCTGCTGCACTACGGGCTGGGCGTGGTGCTGATGTTCGTGGGCGTGAAGCTGGTGCTGCCCATCTTCGGCATGCACGTGCCCATCGGCATCAGCCTGTCGGTGATCTGCGGCGTTATCGGCGCGTCCATCGCGCTGAGC
Organism: uncultured bacterium; assembly: GCA_903867275.1. Lineage (GTDB taxonomy): Bacteria > Planctomycetota > Phycisphaerae > Phycisphaerales > SM1A02 > SYAC01. The sequence goes on from CAIPQY010000472.1 coordinate 13,421, forward strand.
CTGCTGTTTCCGAAGAAGCCGCAGACGGCGTGAATCCCCGCCTTGACCGGGCGTGGCGGTTCAGCAATGATTGTTGCATCGCATGCGCGCCCCGATCGGACATGCCCGACGCCTGATCGCCACCATCACCATGATGGCGTTCGTCATGGCGTCGCTTGGCGCACTGCCGTCACCGGGCACCATTGCGCGGTGGCTGCGCGTGACCGTGGACCGGCATCCCTGCGAAGGCCACGCCTGCGGCTGCGGCAGTGTGCATGATTGCTGGACCAACTGCTGTTGCCACACGCCCGAGGAGCGGCTTGCGTGGGCGATCCGGGAGGGCGTGCAGCCGCCGGCTTTCGTGAAGTACACGCAGGCACAGTGGATCGCGGCCGCGAACAACGTGAAGCCCGGCTCCGCCACCTGCGGCGGCTGCGTGGCCGGCGTGCAGTCG
>CAIPQY010000473.1 GCA_903867275.1 uncultured bacterium
AAGCTTGCTCACGCGACGATGGCCGAGGTGGAGCGGCAGCTTACCGTCCTGCCCACCGCCGGCATCGCCGGCCAGGCCTGGCGCGATTACGGCCAGGTCATCGTCTGCGACACCGATGCGGAGATGGTGCAGGTGGCGGACCACATCGCCTCCGAGCACGTGCAGGTGATGACGCGTGACCCGGACTACTTCCTGCGCAACATGCGCAACTACGGCGCGCTATTCCTTGGCCCGGAAACCAATGTCTCCTACGGCGACAAGGTCATCGGCACCAACCACACGCTGCCGACCAAGAAGGCCGCTCGCTATACCGGCGGCCTGTGGGTGGGCAAGTTCCTGAAGACCTGCACCTACCAGCGCGTGCTCACGCCCGAGGCCTCGGCGATGGTCGGCGAGGTTTGCTCGCGCCTCTGCGCGCTCGAGGGCTTCATGGGCCACAAGGAACAGGCGGACATCCGCGTACGGCGGTACGGCCAAAAGTCATGAGCAAGCAGCCATGAGCACGGCCTCGTGAGCCTGGCCTGGCAGCAGGGCCTGGAGGGGCGCGTCGTGCTCGTCTCCGGCGCTGGGCGCGGCATCGGCCGCGCGGTGGCGCTGGCCTTCGCCGCGGCCGGGGCCCACACGATTGCGCTCGCGCGCACGCCTGCGGATCTCGACGCGCTCGTCGCGGAGTCCGGCGGGCGCATCGAGCCCTGGGTCGCGGACGTGACACAGGACGACTGCTATCGTCGCATCGAGGCGCTGGAGCGCCTCGACGTGCTGGTGAACAACGCCGGCACCAACCGCCCGCAGCCGATGGCGGAGGTCGAGCCGGCGACGCTAGATGGCATCATCGACCTCAACATCCGCGCGGTGTACCGCGTCTCGCAGGCGGCGGCGCGCGTGATGCTGCGCGCGGCCCCCGGGCGCGGTGGCTCGATCATCCACATGAGCTCGCAGATGGGCCACGTCGGCGCTGCACGGCGCACCGTCTACTGCATGTCGAAGCACGCGGTCGAGGGGCTGACCAAGGCCATGGCGGTGGAACTGGCGCCGGCCGGTATCCGCGTCAACTCGGTGGCGCCGACCTTCATCGAGACACCAATGACGCGCCCGATGCTGGAGGATGCGGACTTCCGCGAATCCGTCAACGCCAACATTCCGCTAGGCCGCGTCGGCCAGCCGGAGGACGTGGTGGGTGCGGTGCTGTTCCTGGCCAGTGACGCGGCGCGCTTCATCACCGGCGACAGCCTCAAGGTCGACGGCGGCTGGACGGCGCGCTGAGCGCAAGCCTCAGCTGCGGCGCACGCGGTCGCCGCACACGCGGTCGCGGGGCACGATCCGTGGCGGCTTCCCGCTGTGCCGTAGACCTCACGGGTCGCTGACTAGTAGCGTCCGTGTTATCTGCCCAATGAACTCGGCATTGGCCTTGTTCATCGCCTTCTCGACCTCCGGGCCCGCTTTTTCATCGGCAAAGTTCGTTCGCGCCTTGCTGCTCAGCAAGGTTGGCGGAACCGTAAGCGCAATCGACGGCGAATAGACGCTGCGGATCGATAGCGGCTTGTCGTCCAACACCGCGTCGATTTCGATGATGAAGGGCGGATAGTCGTTAGTGAGTTCTGCGGGGCTAAACCAGCCGTCAGGTGTTTCCTGCTGGCTGCACTTTGGCGCGATTTGCCGTTTGCCAGTCGTCACGGCTCCCACGCTGCCCGCCACTACACTGTCGACGACATCCGACCGGTAAGCCGCTTCATTGAAATACACCTGGTACGACTTCAGGCGAAGGGTGTGGCCGTCCA
>CAIPQY010000474.1 GCA_903867275.1 uncultured bacterium
CGAGGCGGGCACGTCGAAGTTGACCACGTGCGTGAGGTGATCGATGTCGATGCCGCGCGCCGCCACATCGGTGGCCACCAGCAGGTCCACCATGGCGCCGCGCGCCTTCTTCATCACACGATCGCGCTCGGCCTGCGACATGCCGCCGTGCAACGCCTCCACGCGATAGCCGCGGCCCACCAGCCGATCGGCCAGCTCGTCCACATCCAGGCGCGTGCGGCAGAAGATGAGCGCCAGCGTGGGTGATTCCAGATCCAGCACGCGACCCAGCGCGGCGATCTTGTGCGCGCGCGGCACGATGTAGGCGGTCTGTCGCACCTTGGGCACGCTGCCCTTGGTGCCCTTGTCACGCGGAATCAGGATGCGCGTGGGGTTCTTCAGGTGACGCTCGGCGATGCCGGCGATGCGCGGCGGCAGCGTGGCGCTGAACAGCGCGGTCTGGCGCGTTTCGGGCGCGGCCTCCAGGATCAGTTCCAGATCCTCGGCAAAGCCCATGTCCAGCATCTCGTCGGCCTCGTCAAGCACCACCATCTGCAGCGCGCCAAGGTCCAGCGTTTCGCGGCGCAGGTGATCCAGCGCGCGACCGGGCGTGGCCACCACCACATGCGCGCCGCGCTTCAACGCGATCACCTGTCGGCGGAAATCCTGGCCGCCGTAGATGGGCACCACCGAGGTGTGCATGCCCTTGCTGTACTTGTGCAGCGCTTCCGACACCTGCACCGCCAGCTCGCGCGTGGGCACCAGGATCAGCGCCAGCGGCTTCATGGGTTCGGTCTTCAGGCGACCGATGCGCTGCAGCAACGGCAGCGCGAAGGCCGCGGTCTTGCCGGTGCCGGTGGCGGCCTGGCCCAGCAGGTCCTTGCCCTCGATCAGCGGCGCGATGGCCGCCTTCTGGATGGGCGTGGGCTCCTCGTAGCCGAGCGTGGCGAGTTCCGTGAGCAGTTCCTGGCCAAGTCCGAGCGCTGCGAAGGTGTCCTGCATCGGCGAAGGGTAGCGCATGCACGAATGCACGCCGGATGCGATCATCGCGTGCGTGAGCGCCGACAACGCCAAGCGATCCATCGTGCACACCGCAGCCATCAGCGCGCTTGGCGGCGTGTTCGAGTTCTACGACTTCGTGATCTTCGCGGTGTTCGCGCCGCAGATCGGGCGCGCGTTCTTTCCGCCGGAAGCCGGCGAAAGCAGTCGCACGCTGCAGGCCTTCGCGGTGTTCGCGGTCGGGTATCTGGCGCGCCCCGTGGGCGGCATGCTGTGGGCGCATGTGGGCGATCGCCGCGGACGCGCGTACGTGTTCTCGCACACGGTGCTTGGCATGGCCGCATGCACGCTGCTGATCGCGCTGCTGCCCGGCTACGCCACGCTTGGCATGGCGGCGCCGGTGCTGCTGGTGGGCCTTCGCCTGCTGCAGGGCATGGCGCTGGGCGGCGAGATTCCCGCATCGCTGTGCTGGCTGAGCGAGCACGCAGGACCGCGGCGCGTGGCGCTGGTGACGGCGCTGCTGATGGCCGGCGTGAACTCGGGGCTGCTGCTCGGTCAGGGCGTTGCCGTTGCGCTGGAGGCGATCTTCGGCAGCGAGCACGCCATGAACTGGGCATGGCGACTGGCGTTCGTGTTCGGCAGCAGCGTGGGCGTGATCGCCTACTTCGTGCGCCGACATGTTGGCGAAACGCGGCAGTTTCTCAAGATGCACGAGGGCGGAACGGTCGAACGGCTGCCCCTGCGAACGCTGCTGCGCACGCAACCACGCGCGCTGCTGTCGGGGTTCCTGATGTGCAGCATGCATGCGTGGGTGGTGCCGGCCCTGTACCTGACACTGCCCAGCTTTCTGGTGCAGTGCCACGGCATGGAGCTGCATCACGCCGAGCGCGTGGCGCTGGTGGCCTCGTGCCTTGGGTCGGTGGTGTACGTGTGCAGCGGATGGCTGGCCGATCGCGTGGGCGCGCGTCGCGTGTGCGCGGTGGCGCTGGTGGTGGTGGCCGCGGCGGCGCTGCCGGCCTACGCCATGACCACCGCCGAAACCACCTGGCCCATCGTGGCGCTGGGCGCGGCGGCCGGCGCGTTCGTGGGCGCGTATCTCAGTCTGCTGCCGGCGCTGTTCCCCGCTTCGGTGCGCGTGTCGGGCCTGGCCACCAGCTACGACGGCGCGGCCGCCATCATCGGCGGTTCAGGCCCCTACCTGATGCTGTGGATGGCGCAGCATCACGGCTCGCGCGGCGTGGCATGGTTGATGGTGGCGTTCGCGGCGGCGGCGCTGACGGGCCTGGCTACCAGTGCACGTCGCTGTCGTCATCCGTGATCGCGTAGAAGCCCTGCCCCTCGCGACGCAGCTTGCCCGCCTCGGCCAGCGCTTCCCACACATGAATCGGGAACTCGCGCGGCGGAACCATGGAGCGGATGCGTGGCCGCTGACCGCCGCTCATGGGACCCACGCCAAGCTTGCTGTCGGCGTCCAGCTGCGCGAACTTGAGTCGCCGCCGGAACACGCGCAGCGCCTCCAGCATCACGGCGGGATCCACTTCGACGCGCTTGGGCGCTTCCAGCTGCTGGGCCACGGGCGTTTCGCCGCGCAGCACCGCGATGGTGTTGCGAAG
>CAIPQY010000475.1 GCA_903867275.1 uncultured bacterium
CCACCGTGATCAGCAACTCGCCCTTCGCGCACGCGGTGATCTGGATGACCGATCGCCGCGACCTGCTGATCACCGGCTGGTGGGGCGAGTTCGACAACCAGATCGACCTGCCGGACGATCGCGCGCGACTGGTGCCATCCGGCGAACTTGCCGCAACGATCGAGTCCAGACTGGCCGCATCGCAGGCAAGCGTGACGCTGGTCACCAGCCCCGGCGACGCCGACGCGCTGCTTGCATCGCACCGCCTGCCCGCCCCCGCCGTGCGCGATGATCGCGGCGACGTGGCCGTGCTGGTGTGGCGAGCACCGTAGTGCCGTTCAACCGAACTGCTTGATCGCACGATCGATGCGAGCCAGGCTGCTGTCGCGGCCCAGGATCGACAGCGTGTCGAAGATGGGCGGGCTCACCGTGCCGCCGCTCACCGCCACGCGCAACGGCTGCGCCACCTTGCCAAGCTGCCCTTCGGTGTGCGCATCGGCATAGGCCTTGATCGCGGCCTCCAGCGACGCCGGCTCCCACGCCTTCACCTCGGCCAGCAGCGCTCGCAGCGCGCGCAGATGCGCCACGCCGTTCGGCTCCGCACCGCGCAGGTTCTTCTCGGCGGCCTTCGCGTCGTACACGAACGCGTCGTCGGCCAGCACCAGGAACCGGTTGCCGCGGAACATGTCGTCCAGCGTCTTCGAGCGCTCGTGACTCGCGCCGGCCAGCGACTCGAAATGTGCCGGCGTGAGCTTGCTCATGAACTCCGCGTGATACGTCTCGCCGTGCGCCTTCGCGCGCCGCACGAAATCCTCGCGCGCCATGCCGGTGATGGCATCGCAGTTGAAGCTGAGCAGCTTCACGCGATCGAACTTGGCCGGCGTCTTCACCACGCGCGACAGGTCGAACGCCTGCGTCAGGAACGCGTTGTCGAACTTCTCGCGGTTCTCGCCCGGGCTCCAGCCGTTCAGCGCCAGGAAGTTGCACACCACCTCGGGCAGATAGCCGCTGCGTCGGAAGTCATCCACGTTGATCTCGGGCAGCGCCACATCCAGCGCGGTGGCCAGACGATTGGCCTCCTCGTAGTCGAGCTGCGTGTTCTTGTCGCCCAGCCAGGCCGTGAAGCGCGCCGCATCCACGGTGCCCGCGGGCGGCTCTGCCAGTTTGCGATCGGTCACGGTCTTGCGCAGCACCTTGTCCTTGTCGCGCTTGCTCATCTTGCTGCCATCCGGGTTGAAGATGAGCGGCAGATGCCCGTAGGTCGGCCGGCGGAAGCCCAGCGCATCCTGCAGCACCATGTGCTTGGCGGTGTTGTTGAAGTGCTCCTGCGCGCGCAGCACGTGCGTGACGCCCATCAGCTCGTCATCCACCACCACCGCGAAGTGATAGGTGGGAAAGCCGTCGGCCTTGCGGATCACGAAGTCGTCCACCTCGCCCGCGGGCAGCGTGGCCTCGCCCAGGATCTCGTCCTTGATGGTGATCGGTCCATCCGGCGTGCGAAAGCGCACCACCGCAGGTCGCCCCTCGGCCAGCAGCGCGTCCACGGCCTGCTTGCTGCGCGCCACGCTCTCGGTGCGGTCGTAGCGATACGGCGCGCCCGCCGCCTTCGCCGCCGCACGCTTGGCATCGAGTTCCTGCGCGGTGTCGAAGGCGTAGTAGGCCTTGCCCGCGTCGATCAGCTGCTGCAGATGTCGGTTGTAGATGTCCAGTCGCTCGCTCTGGAAATACGGCCCGTTGTCGCCACCGCCGCACCCTTCGTACGACGGCCCCTCGTTCCAGTCGATGCCCAGCCACTTCAGGTCCTTCAAGAACCCCACGCTTGCCGCGTCGCTCGAGCGCTTCTGGTCGGTGTCCTCGATGCGCAGCAGAAAGCGGCCGCCGCGACCGCGCGCGTAGGCCCAGCAGAACAGCGCGGTGCGC
>CAIPQY010000476.1 GCA_903867275.1 uncultured bacterium
ATGTCGCAGCGCTCGCGCCAATCCAGGAACGCGTGGTTGTCGAAGAACAGCTGCGTGCAGATCCAGTCCGCGCCGGCGTCCACCTTGGCCTTCAGGTGATCCATGAGGCGCAGCGTGTTGGGCGTTTCGGGATGGCCCTCGGGAAACGCCGCCACGCCGATGCCGAAGCCACGCGGATCGGGGTGTCGTCCGCTTTCATTGAAGGCCCGGATGAATCGCACCAGGTCGGCGGCGTGCGGGAAGTCTCCGGTCTGCGTTGCGCTGCCGCGCGGCGCATCGCCACGCAGCGCAAGGATGTTCGACACGCCCTCCGCCGCGTAGCTCTCCAGGATCGCCTGCATCTCGGCCCTGGTGTGACCCACGCAGGTCAGGTGCGGCACCGGATCGAGCGAGGTCTCGCGGCGCAGTCGCAGCACCAGTTCGCGCGTGCGCTCGCGCGTGCTTCCGCCGGCACCGTAGGTGACGCTGACGAAACTGGGGGCCAGACGCTCCAGTGCGGCGATGGAGGCGAAGAGCGGGTCCCATCCCGCATCCTTCTGCGGCGGAAAGAACTCGAAGCTTGCGGTGCACGCGTCGCGCGCAAGGATGTCCGCCATGTGCATGGGTAGAGTCTACGGACCGGAACCGCCATGCCCGAACGCAACCGCATTTCGAAGCCGGCCGCCCGCCGCCTGAGCCAGTATCTGCGCACCCTGCAGGCCAGGCTGGACGGCGATGCATCCACCACGCGGGTGAGCAGTCGCGAACTCGGCGAGCAGGCCGGGGTGGCCGATGCGCAGGTTCGCAAGGACCTGGCCAGCTTCGGTGCCGGCGGCCAGCCGGGGGTGGGCTATCAGGTGCGGGCGCTGCACGACGGATTGCGAAGGGCACTGGGGCTGGACAAGCCCTGGCGTGCCGTGCTGGTGGGGGCCGGCAACATCGGCCGCGCGCTGCTGGCATATCCGCGATTCGGCGAGGAGGGTTTCGATCTGGTGGCGGTGTTCGACCGGGCATCAGCGGTGGTGGGACGCCGTGTGGCGGGCCATGCTGTGCAGCCCATGTCGAACCTGCAGGAGGCCGTGCGGCGCAGTGGCGCGCAGCTGGGCATCGTGGCCGTGCCCCCCGACGAGGCGCAGGATGTGGCCGATGCGCTTGTGCGAGCCGGCATTCAGGGGGTGCTGAATTTCGCGCCGCGCGCGCTGCGACTGCCGGCGCATGTGGCGGTGGTGGCGGTGGACTTCACGGAGGCGCTGGAGCGTCTCGCCTTCGAGGCCTCCTTGAAGCCGACACCCTCGAGCCGTTCGAAGGGCCACGGGTGAACCCCGCGGGTTGATGCCCTTGGTGTCGACCCGCAGGCTTGTTGAGCGGATCTGTGCGGGTTGTGGATGAAGACGAGCGGCCTGGACCCTCGGGCGGTTGCCCCATTGCGGCGGCGAACGCCCCCCGCCGGCAGGCAAGTTGGCCGCCGCAGGTATCGATTTCGCAGGGACTTCCGCTGCGCTGACCGCGAGCACCGTGCAGCGCACCCCCACCGGTGCGTGATCTGGCTGGCCGTGCAGGGTCGTGCGTCCGGGCGCATCACCTGGCCAAAGGGAAACCCGCGCGCCGACCGAGAAGTCCGGGACTCTATGATTCCCGCATGGCTTCAAACGGAAGCACATTGCAAGCGCGGCGACTGCAACACAAGGTGTGGTGGGTTGCATGCATCGGCACACTCGCGATGGTGACCGGTTGCCAGAAGGTGCTGTTTCCCGCGGACGAACCGCGCACGCAGTACCAGAAGGCGGATCAGTTGCGCGATCGGTTCACGCCGCTCGTGGAGCCCGATGTGTTCGGCAATCCGAAGCCGGCGCTCCGTGCGCGCCTGGCTCCGCAGAACTGAACTTTTGGAGATTCATCTGCAGGAAGCGACATCGGGAATCCGATAGTTTCTTCACCCCCGTCACACACCATGCCAAGCAGCCTTCCAATGCTCCGACCTTCACTGACCGCTGCCCGGATCTCCCGGCGCACGCGCGTGGTGTGGGGTGCTTTCGGTGCGGCGATGGCGCTGGCGTGCGGCATCCTGGTGCTGGGTGATGCGGGTGGGCCGCGACCGCTGGTGGCCATGGCTCCGGAAACGGTTGGCACGATCGACGCCGGCGTGCTGCCGCGCGAGGCGCCGATGGATCGCGCGCGCTGGAACGCCATCGTCATTCATCACTCGGGCACGCCAGCCGGTGATGCGGCGAGCATCGCGCGCATGCATGGCGACGAAGGCCTGGCTGGACTCGGCTTCCACTTCGTGGTGGGCAATGGCCAGGGCCTGCCAGACGGATTCATCGAGGTGGGCCCGCGCTGGAACCGCCAGTTGCCGGGCGCACATGTGGCATCGCGCCCCGCGAACGATGGTTCAAGATTGGTCAGTCTTCGGGCGGACGCGACGGCGGAGCAGCTGAATCTGCACGCGGTGGGCATCTGCCTGATCGGCAACGGCGAGCGCAGGGCCTTCACCGAGCGTCAGGTGCACGAACTTGCGTCGCTCGTGCGTCG
>CAIPQY010000477.1 GCA_903867275.1 uncultured bacterium
AGCACCGCCATGCTGCGCCACGGCACGCCGCGCTTGCCGGCCTCGCGCAGTTCCTGCACCACGCGCTGCGCCTCGTCGCGCTCGTCCACGCAGCGCACGTAGCGCGGCGCCTCGCCCTCGCCGCGCATGCTGCGCAGCTCCTTGTGGCGACGCTGCCGGTTGTTCTGGATCAGCGTGGCCGCCGCGCTCACGATCGGGTGCGTGCTGCGGAAGTTCTCGCCCAGCGGCACCACGATCGCGTCGGGGAAGTGCTCCTCGAACTTCAGGATGTTGCGCAGATCCGCGCCGCGCCAGCCGTAGATGCTCTGGTCGGGATCGCCCACCACGCACAGGCGGCGATGCGACTTGGCCAGTTCCAGCACCGTGCAGAACTGCGCGTGGTTGGTGTCCTGGTACTCGTCCACCAGCATGTTGCGGAAGCGCGCCTGCAGCTGCTCGCGCACCGCCTCGTTGGTGCGCAGCAGGTTCGCGGTGCGGCACAGCAGGTCGTCGAAGTCCAGCGACGAACTCCGCAGCAGCACCTTCTCGTAGGCCACGTACATGCGCGCGATCACGCGCGCGCGCCAGTCCTGCGCCTGCGCCTGCGCGATGTCCGGCGTGATCAGCATGTCCTTGAAGCCGCTGATCTCGCTCAACACCGTCTTGGGCGAGAAGCGATCCAGCGCCTCGCCCGATTCGGTGATCGCCTGCTTGCACGCCTTGGTCTGGTCATCCGGATCCAGCACCGTGAAGTCCGCCGGCACGCCCGCCTCGGTGGCGTAGCGACGCAGCACACGCGCGCCAAAGCTGTGGAAGGTGCCCGCCACGATGCGCGCGGCCTCGTCGGGATCCGGCATCAGCGCCTGCACGCGACGACGCATCTCGCCGGCCGCCTTGTTGGTGAAGGTGAGCGCCAGCACGCTTGACGCGCGCTCGCCCTGCTCCACCAGATGCGCGATGCGATGCGTGATCACGCGCGTCTTGCCCGAGCCTGGCCCCGCCAGCACCAGCAGCGGTCCCGACGTGTGCAGCACCGCCTCACGCTGGGGTTCGGTCAGGGCATCCAGCAGGCGATTGGGGGCTTCGGAAGTCACCGGGCGATTCTAAGGGCAAAAACAGCCTGCTTTCGGCCATTCCGAGCACCCCACTCCACAAGATATTGGGGCTTTGGACAGATTGGACAGCCTCTCCACACCATTTGTTGGAGTCTCGTGAAGAATGTGCCGATGTGCAAGGTGCGCCCGTTGTTGAACTTGTGGAGGTGCTCCGTGAAATCACAATATTTCGTGTCACTCGAACTTGCGGCCCCAACATGTGGGGCTACCATCCGCTCCACGCAACCACCTCGCAGGCGTGCAGAGGCCCCGGAAGCGTGTCGGAAGCGGTACGAAAGAGCAGTCATTTGTTCGGAATTTGTTCGGATGTCGTGGAGGCATTCCCTCGGTCCCGTGGCCGAGGGCCGTGCACGTCTGAACCGGTTCCAGAGGAAGCGCCCCATGGTCTTGTCTGATGCAGAAATCCAGGAACGCGTCGGCATCGAGCCCTTCGAGTCGATGACCAAGCGACCGGGTCGCATCTCCTTCGGCGTGAGCAGCTACGGCTACGACGTTCGCGTGGGCACGCGCTTCAAGGTGTTCACCAACGCCACCAGCGGCGGCACCGCGGTGGTGGATCCCAAGAAGTTCACCGATGACCTTTTCATCGACGTCGAGCTCGCCGGCACCGGCCGCGACCACATCATCATTCCGCCCAACTCCTTCGCACTGGCCGAGACCGTGGAAACCATCCAGGTTCCGCGCGACTGCCTCGCCATCTGCGTGGGCAAGAGCACCTATGCCCGCTGCGGCATCATCGTGAACGTGACCCCGCTCGAGCCCGAGTGGCGCGGCAAGGTCACCATCGAGATCAGCAACACCACCCCCCTGCCGGCCCGCATCTACGCCAACGAGGGCATCGCCCAGATGGTGTTCCTGCAGGCCAGCCGCACCTGCGTCAGCAGCTACGCGGACAAGGGCGGCAAGTATCAGGACCAGACCGGACTCACGCTTCCCTTGGTGGACGGGCTCGCGCCCGCCAGCAAGGGCTGACGCACTGCAACCCGTCGCCCGCGTGCGGGCGACCACGTTTTCTTCACCCTCTCGCACACGGACACGGAACGAGCCATGCGAATTCACCGACGCTTCACCGAACCAAACAAGGATGTGTACGCCTCGATCGAGTGGAGCACCCGCTCCAGTCGCATCTCCAACAGTGACGGCAGCACCGTCTTCGAGATGAACGACGCGGAAATCCCCGCCACCTGGAGCCAGCTCGCCACCGACATCGTGGTGAGCAAGTACTTCCGCAAGGCCGGCGTGCCGCAGATCGGCACCGATGGCCAGCCCAAGGTCGATGCGAGCGGCAAGCCCGTGCTCGGTCCCGAGCGCTCGGTGAAGCAGGTTGTGCACCGCCTCGCCGGCTGCTGGCGCCACTGGGGCGAGAAGTTCGGCTACTTCGCCAGCGCCAAGGATGCGCAGGCGTTCTACGACGAGATCGCATGGATGCTGCTGAACCAGGTCGCGGCGCCCAACAGCCCGCAGTGGTTCAACACCGGCCTGAACTACGCCTACGGCATCAGCGGCCCCGCACAGGGCCACTGGATCACCGATCACGCCACCGGCACGCCGACGCTGGCCACCGACGCCTACACCCATCCGCAGCCGCACGCCTGCTTCATCCAGGCGGTGGCCGATGATCTGGTGGGCGAAGGCGGCATCATGGACCTGTGGACCCGCGAGGCCCGCCTGTTCAAGTACGGCTCGGGCACCGGCACCAACTTCAGCTCGGTCCGCGGCGAGAACGAGTCGCTGTCGGGCGGCGGCAAGTCGAGCGGCCTGATGAGCTTCCTGAAGATCGGCGACCGCGCCGCCGGCGCCATCAAGAGCGGTGGCACCACGCGTCGCGCCGCCAAGATGGTGTGCCTGGACGTGGATCACCCCGATGTCGAGGCCTTCGTCAGCTGGAAGGTGCGCGAGGAGCTGAAGGTGGCAGCGCTGGTGGAAGGCGCCAAGCACTTCTCGCCCGAGCAGAAGGAGACGGCGCAGCGCCTCGGCCTGAAGCTTGACTACGACTTCAACGGCGAGAGCTACTACACCGTCAGCGGCCAGAACAGCAACAACTCCGTGCGCCTGAGCGACGCCTTCATGGAAGCCGTCGATGCCGACGCCGACTGGAACCTGATCCGTCGCACCGACGGCAAGGTGGCCAAGAAGCTGAAGGCGCGCGACCTGTGGAACCAGATCAGCTTCGCCGCATGGCGCTGCGCCGATCCGGGCCTGCAGTACGACAGCACCATCAACGCGTGGCACACCTGCCCCAACGGTGGCCGCATCAACGCCAGCAACCCGTGCAGCGAATACATGTTCCTGGACAACACGGCGTGCAACCTGGCCAGCATCAACCTGCTCAAGCTGTACGACCCCGAGACCCGCAACTTCGACCTCGAGGCCTACGAGCACGCGATCAGCCTGTGGACCGTGGTGCTCGAGATCAGCGTGCTGATGGCGGCGTTCCCCTCCAAGGAGATCGCCGAGCGCAGCTGGAAGTACCGCACGCTGGGTCTTGGCTACGCCAACCTGGGCGCGCTGCTGATGCAGGCGGGCATTCCCTACGACAGCGATGAAGGTCGCGCGCTGTGCGGCGCCTTCAGCGCCATCCTGACCGGTCGCAGCTACGCCGCCAGCGCCCTGCTGGCCGCCGAGCACGGCGCGTTCGATGGCTTCGCCGAGAACCGCGAGGAGATGCTGCGGGTCATCCGCAACCATCGCCGCGCGGCCTATGGCACCGCACGCGACGCCTCCGAGTGGGAGTCGCTGCGCATCCGTCCGGTGTCGATCGACCACGGCATCTTCAAGGCCGGCAAGGTTCCGCTGGCGAACGCCGGCGACATGCTCGCGCGTTCGCTCGCCGCATGGGACGACGCCCTGCTGTTCGGAACCAAGTTCGGTTTCCGCAACGCGCAGGTCACCGTGATCGCCCCCACCGGCACCATCGGCCTGCTGATGGACTGCGACACCACCGGCGTGGAGCCCGACTTCGCGCTGACCAAGTTCAAGAAGCTCGCCGGCGGCGGCTACTTCAAGATCGCCAACCAGAGCCTGCGTCCGGCGATGAAGGCCCTCGGCTACAGCGCCACGCAGACCGACGAGATCCTGGCGCACGTCATGGGCACGCTGAACCTGGACACCCCCATGCCCGATGCGGACGGCCGCATTCCGGCCACGGGCCCCACGTTCCGTCAGCACCTGACCGCCAAGGGCTACACCGGCGACAACCTGGTGGCGCTCGAGAACCAGCTGCCCATGATGTTCGAGCTGGGCTTCGCGTTCAGCGCATGGAGCATGCCCACGCAGGTGCTCGAGGCCGCCGGCCTTGACCCCGCTGCGGCCAAGGCCGACGGCAAGTTCAACGGCCTGAAGGTGCTCGGCCTGAAGAAGAAGCAGATCGAGTCGCTGAACCGCCGCATCTGCGGCACCCAGACCGTGGAAGGTGCACCGCACCTGAAGGCGGAGCATCTGGCGGTGTTCGACTGCGCCAACAAGTGCGGCCCAACCGGCACGCGGTTCATCCGCCCCGAAGGCCACATCCACATGATGGCCGCGGCGCAGCCCTTCATCTCGGGCGCCATCTCGAAGACCATCAACATGGCCTCCGAGGCAACGGTCGAGCAGATCGGCGACGCCTATCGCATGAGCTGGGAGTTGGGCCTGAAGGCCAACGCCCTGTACCGCGACGGCAGCAAGCTGAGCCAGCCCCTCTCCACCAAGACCGATGTGGAGCAGGAGGACGAGGACATGGAAGGCCTCGAGGAGTCCGCCACCGCGGGGGAGCCCGTGGCTTCGGCGGCGTCCAGCCAGGGCGCGACGCGTGCAGCGGCGGCGCCTGCGACATCGACCTCGACGACATCGTTCGAATCCCCCGTGGCCGAGGCCAACTCGGTCCTGGTGGAGGGTGACCGATTCGTGGAGCGCATCGTGGAGCGCGTGGTGGAGCGCGTGATCGAGCGTCCCATGCGTCGTCGCCTGAACGAGACGCGCGGCAGCATCACGCACAAGTTCAACGTGGCGGGCCACGAGGGCTACCTCATCGTGGGTCTCTACGAGGACGGCCGCCCGGGCGAGCTCTTCATCACCATGGCGAAGGAAGGTTCCACCATCGGCGGCCTGATGGACTCGCTTGGCACCGCGATCAGCGTGGCCCTGCAGTACGGCGTGCCGGTGGAGAGCCTGGTGAACAAGTTCGCGCACCAGCGCTTCGAGCCGATGGGCATGACCACCAACTCGGACATCCCCTTCGCGAAGAGCCTGGTGGACTACATCTTCCGGTGGATGGGCATGCAGTTCATCGCCGGCTATCGGGATCAGAACGCACCGCGGCGACCTGCGTCGGTCGCTGCACCGGTCACGGCGGAGCCGCTGGCCGATCATCATGGACGTGGCGTCAAGGAGGACACTGCATGGCAGCATCGCACGGACGGCGCATCCGCTCGCCTCGGCGACCGGATTTCGTCGAGCGACATGGTCGCGTCAGGGTCGTCCGACACGGATTCCCCGCGCGGCTCGGAGAGGATCGCCTCGATCCTGTCCGAGACCACGCAGATCACCGAGTCGGACGTGTCGACGAGCGCACATTCGGCTGGGGTGAGCGTGGTGACGGAAACCACCGTCGCCACCAAGCGCGTCAGCGTGCTCGATCAGGCAACGGCCACCCTCATGGGTGACGCGCCTGCCTGCGACGGATGCGGATCGATCACCGTCCGGAACGGCACCTGCTACCGGTGCCTCAACTGCGGCAACAGCATGGGCTGCAGCTGACGGACGCTTTGGACAACGCCTGATTCGCTTCGTCACTGCTCCGACGGCGAATCGGGCGCACGCACGCGATGGGGTCGGACCCCAAGGGGAGGAACCAAGGTCGGCGAGTGGATGGACCCTCCTTGCACTGGTCGGACGAGCACGGAGACCGCTTGTCCCGACCCTTCGATCGCGGCCATTACCGGCGGCCGCATGGTCCGGAACGGAAGCCGGACCAGTCGAAGTGGCCGCCTCCCAACAAGGCCGCCCCCATCGCGATTTGAATGCCGGCCATGAGCCGGTTCCAGAAGCCCTCGCCCTCGCGCGAGGGCTTCTGCGTTTGGGCGCGTGCGTTGCAGTACACTCACGCTCCCATGGCGATCGTCACAGGCATCCAGCCGTTCACTCTCTGGCGCAATGTCGGTTTCGCCGTGCTCTGCGCCGTGTTCGGCGTGTGGGGCTGGTACGACTACGCCATCAAGATCCCGCGACTCGAGGTCGACTCGGCCATCTACGAGAAGGCCAAGGACACCCGTTCCACGCTCGAGAAGCTGGCCGAAACCAAGCCGCTCGACGACGCGCAGATCAAGCAGATGGAGGACGCCAAGAAGGACCTCGACGGCATCCGCGCGCGATATGGCAGCACGGTGCCCGCGAAGCCGGCGGTGTACGACCGTCCCATGCAGCTGTGGCTGTACATCGTGGGCTGCGGCGTTCTGGGCGTGCCCATGTTCGTGTGGCCCATCATCCGCACCAGGATGAAGCCCTATCGCCTCGAGGACGATGGCACGCTGCGAACGCCCAGCGAATCGGTGTCGCCCGCGGACATCGTGGACATCGACATGAGCCGCTGGTGCAGCCAGACGGGTGACCGCCGCAGCACCTGGACCGCCAAGGTGGTGCTGCAGGATGGGCGCACCATCCTGCTCGATGACCACGATCACAAGAACATGCACCTGATCATCGGTGCCATCGCGCACCGACTGCATCCGGACACCTGGACGCTCGAAGCCAAGCGCGTCGGTGCACCGCCCGCCGACGACGCGGCCAACACCCCTGCATCCTGAACGACCAAGGATGGTTTCCCGTGCACGGCACCACTGAACCAACCACACCCATCGAGAAGCGCGATCGCTGCGCCGACCTGCCGCACCGTCCACGCGTGCTGCTCGGCAAGATGGGGCTCGACGGCCATGACCGCGGCGTGAAGCTGATCGCGCGCCTGCTGCGCGACAGCGGCGTGCACGTGATCTACAGCGGTCTGTGGCAGACGCCGCGCAGCCTGGCCATCGGCGCGCGCGACGAGGACGCCGACTGCATCGCCTGCAGCATGATGAGCAACAGCCATCTGGTGCTGGTGCCGCGCCTGCTCGACGAGTGCCGCAAGCTGGGCCGATCCGACATGGTCGTGAATGTGGGCGGCATCATTCCGCAGGAAGACGTGAAGCCCCTGCTCGAGGCGGGCGTGCACCGCATCTTCCACACGGGTGCGGGCCTGGACACCATCGTGGACAGCGTGCGCGAGGCGGTGAAGGCGCATGTGCCGCTCACTTCGCCCAGCGCCGAGGCCGTGCTGGCGCGCCGCATCTCGATGGCGCACGCCAAGCCCACGGGCAAGATGGCCGGCCGTCGACCCAAGCGCGTGGTGGGCATCACCGGCGCGCCCGGTGCAGGCAAGAGCACGCTGGTGGCCGCCATGGTGGGCGAGGCGGTTCGTCGCGGACGCCGCATGGCCGTGATCGCCTTCGATCCCATGAGCCCCATCACCGGCGGCGCGCTGCTTGGCGATCGCCTGCGCGTGGATTTCAACGCCGTCGACGAGAAGGTGTTCTACCGCTCGCTCGCGATCGTGGGCGAGGACTACGCCAGTCTGCCCGACATCCTGGGCCTGCTCGGCGAGGCGGGCTTCGACGAGGTGGTGGTGGAGACCGTGGGCGCCGGCCAGAACGACGTCGCCATCCGCAACCACGTCGATCGCACCGCGGTCGTGGTGGTGCCGGGCATGGGCGACAGCGTGCAGATGGACAAGGCGGGCATCCTGGAGATCGCCGACGTGTTCGTGGCCAACAAGGCCGACCACGCGGGCGAGGCCAAGCTGGTGCGCGAACTGCTGGATGTGGCCGGCGGACGGCCCATCCTGGAGACCATCGCCACGCAGGGCAAGGGCATCGTGGAGCTGCTCGAGGCCCTGTTCCCCGCCTGAAATCGCGCGGCCGCCGCTGCTAGAGTGTGTCCCCTTCAACCGGAGACACCCCATGAGCGACGCATCCGCACCCCGCAAGCTGAACCGCGACACGAACCAGGCCCTTGGCATCGGGCAGTACGCCATCGACTTCCTGCGTGACGGCGCGCCCAGCGCCACGGTGCTGGAGCGCACCAGCCTGTTCTTCACCGATGCGGTGCTGTGCGGCGCCAGCGCGCTGGCCCTGTGCACCAACGCCCCCACGCTGCTGCGTCAGGAGGCGCTGCGCTACCCGAACAAGAAGGGCGCGACGGTGTTCGGCAGCTCGCGCAAGGTGGCGCCCGAGAAGGCGATCGTGGCCAACTGCGCGGCCGTGCGCGAGTGGGACAGCAACGGCACCAACTTCGGCTACCGCCCCGCGCTGGGTCACACCGCCGGCGAGTTCGGTCACAACGACTTCTACGCGGTGCCCGTTGCCGCGGCGCAGATGGCCGGTGAAGGCGGCGACATGGCGCTGCGCGGCATGGTGTGTCTGGACGAGATCCGCGGCCGACTGGCCGAGGTGTTCTCGCTGAAGACCTACAAGATCGACCACGTGGTGCACGGCGCCATCGCCAGCGCCGCCGTGTACGGCGCCATGCTGGGTGCCAGCGCCGACGAGATCGAGAGCGCCATCGGCATGTTCGTGGCGCACGCCATTCCGTGGCGCGCCATCCGCGCCGGCAAGCAGCTCAGCGACTCGAAGGGCGCCAGCGCCGCCATCAGCACCGAGTTCGCCATCCTGTGCATGCAGCGATCCATGCGCGGCTTCATGGGGCCGCGCGACATCTTCCGCAACCCCGAGAGCATGTTCCGTCAGTTCGTGAAGACCGGCGGCGAGAGCCCCTTCGACCTGCAGCTGTCGATGGGCGGCGACGACTTCGCGGTGATGGGCATGCACTTCAAGCTGGGTCTGTACGAGCACCAGAGCGCCGGCGCACTGCAGGGCATGATCGACCTGGTGCAGAAGCACCCCGAGATCGCGCAGAAGCCGCAGGCGATCAAGCGCATCCTGATCACTGCGTACGAGCCCGCCTACGGCATCATCGGCGACCCGGCCAAGCGCGATCCCAAGACGCGCCAGAGCGCGGATCACAGCATGGTGTACATCGTGGGCACGCTGCTGCGGAAGGCCGCGGAGCGCGTGGCCAAGAAGGGCGCCGAGGCGCTGGGCGCCGGCAACGACGATGTGTGGAAGACGCTCATGCTTGGGCCGCACGACTACGACCCCGATGCGATCAAGAACGCGCAGACGCGCGCGCTGATGGCCAAGATGGACTTCCAGCATGGCGGCGCCGAGTACGACCGCCGCTACCCCGAAGGCATTCCCACCTCGCTCAAGGTCGAGATGGAAGGTGGCGCCAGCTTCGACAGCGGACTGGTGATGTTCCCCTCGGGCCACGCGCGCAACACCACCGCGGACCTGAAGGGCATCCTCGACGCGAAGTTCCAGTTGCTGGGCAAGCTGGCCGTGGACAAGCCCAAGCGACTCGCCAAGAACCTTCTCGCCGTGGGCGAGATGGGCAAGCGCGACCTGGCCACGATCCACAACTTCGACATCATCGACCGCGGCCCCTTCGAATGAAAGCAATCAGGGACGGGGGTCGTTATTGGCCACGTGCGCAGCGCGTCCAGTAACGACCCCCGTCCCTGTTTCGCACACTCACCGCGTCGGCGAGGTGGGCGGCTGCGTCTCCGGTCGCGGCGGCACGAAGCGCTTCGCCGGAAGCTTGCCTGACAGCGTCTCGATCGCCTTGTCGAGCTGCGGATCGCGGCCTGCCGCACGGTCCGCCGGCGTGATCTCCACCTCGATGTCGGGCGCCACGCCCTGGTTCTCCATCGCGTA
>CAIPQY010000478.1 GCA_903867275.1 uncultured bacterium
CCTCGGCCGGAGGTGGACCCCCGAGCGATGCGCCGCCCTTGCCGCTCATGCCGCCGCCAGCCTTGACTACGCCGCCACCGCCGCGACCGCGACGGCCCGAACGGCCTTCGCCGCCGGATGGTGCACCGCCGGAGGGCGCGCCACCGCTTGGGGCGCCGCCAGAAGGTGCCCCGCTTGCAGCGCCCGTGTCGCCGCCCGTGGGCATGCCCCCTGTGTCGCCACCCGCGGGGGCGCCATCAGCAGGCTTGGTGTCCTTCGCTTCGGAGGCGATCACCATGATTGGCTGCGCCGAGGCGGTGGTCTTGATCGATTCCTTCTCGATGACGTAGGGCACATCCTTGCGATCGAGGTTGTTGCGCAACCATGCACCGACCGAGCTGTCGAGGTAGGTGCCTGCCTTGTCGTCCATGTTCACGAACTCCACCTTCATGGTGACGGTGATCGTTCGCTTCTTGCTTTCGGCGTTGAACGCGTAGTTGCCGGAGAGGTCGCGGATCGAGATGAGCTTGCGATCCTTGGCCGGAATCTTCACCAGCGCCTCGGCGTCGGTGGCCTTGAGTTCGGCATCGGGTCCGCTGCTGAGCGTGGCCGCGAAAGCGTCGCGCGCGAGATGGGGCCAGATCTCGCGATCGGCCAGCAGATGCTGCACATTGGCGGCCAACGCGCCTGCCTGGCCGGCGTTCTTCGCGGCATCGAGCTGTCGCTTCAGGCCTTCGCCCTGGTTGATCGCGTTCTTCGCCGCGGCGAGGGTGGCTTCGCTTCCCTCGAGCTTCTGCGACTCGAACACGGGGCGCATGAAGAGCGCCGCCGAGCCCACCACCGCCACGCAGGCGGCGGCGATGAACCACTTGTTCTTGGCCTGCCACAGTTTTTCGCGCAGATTGCCCAGCGGCGACAGGTTGACGCTGATGCGCGAGAGGCCCACGCCCTGCAACGCAAGCCCGTAGGCGGTGACGAAATTCACGGCATTGGCCATGAAATCCGCGGCATCGCGGCCTTCCACGCTGATGCGCTTGAACTCGTCGACACGCTGCACCTCGATGTTGAGCTGCTGGCCGAGGAACTTGCGCAGGCCCGGAATGCGGAAGGTGCTGCCCACGCCGTACACGTGCTCGATGGGCTTCTCACGGTGCGACATCTGGTAGTGGCCGATGGAGCGCTGCACATCGGTGACCAGATCGCCGAACACCGGGCGCATGGCCTGCATCATCTGACGCGCGTACTTGGAGCTGGCGCTTTCCGCCTTCAGGCGGTCCGCCTTGCCGTAGTTGATCTTGAAGGTTTCCAGCAGGCTTTCGGTGAAATGCGTGCCACCCAGCGGGAAGGTGCGGATCCAGCATCGCCCACTCTCGGCCACGATCACGTCGCTGGACTGGGTGCCGATGTCCAGCGTGACCACCGGCGCGTGGTCATCGGTCAGCGCCAGGTCGTAAGTCATGGCGTTGAACACGGCCAGCGGCCCAAGCGTGACGATTTCCGGCTGAATGCCGAATTCGGCGTACAGGGACAGGCGCTCGGCGATCTTCTCCTTGGTGATGGCGAAGATGCCCACTTCCACCTCGGGGTTGTCGGGGCTGGAGAAGGTCTGGTAGTCCCACTCCACCTCGTCGATGGGGAAGGGAATCTGCTGCACAGCCTCGAATTTCACGATGTCCGGGATCTTCTTGGGCTCGACCGGCGGCAACTTGGCGAAGCGCGCAAGACCCGCATGACCGGGCACCGAAACCACCACCTTCACGCCCTCGAGATTCTTGGCCGTCACGAACTGCTGGAGCGTGAGACGGGTCATCTCGTTCACGTCCACATCGGGCGTGGTGAGCGGCTTGGCGTGCGGGATGTAGGCGAAATCCTCGACCGTGACCTCGTCGCCGACGCGTTCGAGACGGATGCCCTTGATGGCGAAGGCACCGATTTCGATGCCCCAGGCAGATTGGGTCTTTGCCATGCGTGTGGAGGGGTGGGTGAGCCGTGGGGCGTGTAAAGGAGGTGCGAAGGCCGTGGAGCCGGGTGGCGGAATATACCGACGACGGCGTGAGAGGGTCTGCCCTTCCATTCGAAACCGGGCCCCGACGAGGTTGCGTGATTCACCACTTGGGCCCCGAAACGGCTAGCCTGCCCCCCGCTGCCATGTCTGAATCCGACCCGACCCAACAGTCCGCATCACCCGCCCGCCCCACATCCGCCGCGCTGCGCGGCATGGATACCTCGCTTGAAAGCGAGATGCAGGCCGCCTTGGGCGGCATGAGCGATCAGGATCTGCTCAGCATGCCCGCATCCAAGGGCGCCACCGCGAAGGCCCGAACCGATCGCCACACGCGCGTTGGCACCGTGGTTCGCGTGCAGGGCGAGGACGTGATGGTGGAGTTCGGACCCAAGAGCCAGGGCGTGTGCCCGCTGCGACAGTTCGCGGAGCCGCCGCAGCCCGGCGTGCAGGTTGAATTCGTGGTGGAACGACTCGATGCATTCGAAGGCCTGCTGATCCTGGCGCTGCCTGGCGCGAGCACCAAGGCGCCGTGGGAACACCTGGCCGAAGGCCAGATCGTGGAAGCCCGCTGCGTGGGCATGAACAAGGGCGGCCTGGACATGGAAGTGTCGCATCACCGCGCCTTCATGCCTGCGGGCCAGGTGGATCTGCGACCCGTTGAGGACATCAGCATTTTCCTGGGCGAGAAGTTCCCCTGCATGATCATCGAGCTCCGCAAGGAGAAGGGTCGCATGGTGCTGAGCCGCAAGGCGGCCCTGGCGCAGGAACGCGGGAAAATGCGGGAAAAGACGCTGGCGGAGCTGCAGCCCGGCCAGGTGCGCGACGTGACGATCAGCAGCGTGCAGAGCTTCGGCGCCTTCGCCGATCTCGGCGGCGTGGATGGCCTGATCCACATCAGCGACCTGTCGCATGACCGCATCAAGGACGCCTCCGAAGTGGTGAAGGTGGGCGACGTGGTGAAGGTGAAGGTGCTGCGCGTGGACCTGAACCAGAAGCCCGCGAAGATCTCGCTGAGCCGCAAGGAAGTGATGCAGGATCCGACCGCCGGCAAGCTGGAGGCGATCCAGGTGGGCGAGACGGTGACCGGCCGCGTGACCAAGATCGCGGAGTTCGGCGCATTCATCGAGGTGGCACCAGGCGTGGAAGGCCTGGCGCACATCAGCGAACTGTCGCACGATCGCGTGGACACCGTGGACCGCGTGCTGAAGCCCGATCAGGTGGTGACGGCCAAGGTGCTGAGCGTGGATCCCCTGCGCCGCCGCCTGAGCCTGTCGCTGAAGGCGCTCGTGGACAAGCCGATGTCGGCGAAGGAAACCGCCGCGGCGAAGCCCCAGCGCGAAGACGACAACGCCATGGCGAAGTTGCGCGCGCGCTTCTCGAACGACCGCCAACTCAAGGGCGGACTGGGCTGATTCGCCTGTGAATTCCGCTTACTTTGCGTGATCGGCGGACGCTGCACGGACGCCGGCCGGCGCGCCCGGCTCCCACAGATCGTCGAAGGGCTGCTCATCGCATGTGCGACGCATGGCGAGGTACGCGGCCGTGGCCGTGGTGCAGATGGCGCCGAACACCGCACCCGCCGCGAGCGACTGCAGGATGCCCTGCCAGAGACGCACCAGGCCGACGCTGACCGACTGCAGCGAACCCGTGACGCTGGTGCCGAAGGCCGGCGCCGCTTCCATTGCATCGGGAGCCAGCAAGCGCGCGCCACCAGCGTTGGCCATGGCGCCGCTGCCAGCGGAAAGTCCCATGAAGCTGGCGGTGAGCTCGATCGCGACGGTGGCGACGAGATCCACCACGAACGCGGTGAGCGCGATGGCCACGATGGCGCACACCACGTACAGCAGCGCGTGCAACGGACGGCGGTACACCATGGCGCCGCATCGCTGCGCGGCTTCCAGACCATCACACCCTTCGCAGGCACTGGCGGCGATCGCCATCGGCATCGCCAACAGCCACGGCAGCAGCACCACGGTGGCGAGCGTTCCAAAGAACAGCGCCAGCCCGTACGCAGCGCCCGCGAGCACGTCCAGACCCGGCACGCGACCGAGCAGCCCCAGCACCAGGGCCACGGGCAGCAGCACCAACAGCGTGATGGCCGGCCACAGCGGAACGAGCGCGTGGTTGGATGGGCGCTGCCAGACGAATGTCAGCGCCTGCACCGGGGAAATGCGCTGATTCTTGCCCAAATCCAGCGCCGCCATGCGCGCAAGGGCCGCGCCGAGCAGCCCCAGCGTCATGCCGCCGGCGATCAGATAGAAGATGGCGAAGATCCAGTCCTCGCGCCACATCGCCACGGGAATGGTGAGCAGCAGATCGCCGAGCGCCGCAGCGGCGGCGCGCATGTCGAGCGTCATCACGCCAGCCACGAGCGCGTCGAAACGCGAGCCGATCGCCGTCGACAAGGCGTCGAACGCACCCTTGCCCCGGAATGGCTCCAGTCGCTCGATCGCGCGCTGCACAGCCTCCAGCTCCGTGCCACTCACCTCGCCGCGACGCGCGAGCAGCGCCGAACGCACTTCTTCCACATTGACGCGGCCACCAAATCCATCGGCGCCGGCGGGTCGACGATCCATCGGCAAGGCCTCGCGGGCCACGCGCCGTGCGACATCGCTGGCCACGGCACTGTCGACCGACGTGCGCGAGGTCGCGAGCAGGCCGGCGGGCTGCACCGAAGGGCCGCGCACCACGTCGTAGGCACGGCCGACCACGATCAGGCACAGCAGCGCGAAGGTGGCCAGCAGGATGCGCGGCGGCTGCAGCGCACCAACCGCCGACGCGAACACGCGCGGAAAGACCAGTGCTTCGCGGAAATCGATTCGATCAACCACCACTCGATCAGGCATTGAAGACCTCCGTCCCCATGCTAACTGCTGCGCGGCAACGCCTGCGCCAGATCGAGCTCGGCGGCCGCGTCCATCAGGATCCACGCCGAGAGCGGCTCGGGAGTGCCTCCCATGGCGATCGCGTTGTGCAGCAGCGTGCCTGCGTAGGCGCGCCCCTCCGGCGAGCCCTCGAGCAGAAAGGCGTGCAGCGCCCACGGTCGATTGGTGGCATTGTCAGGCTGCGTGTGCTCGAGATGCCATCGCATGGCGCGCTCGATGCGCTGACGCAACGCAGGCCGGGGACCGATGCGCGCCAGGCGCCACGAAGCGTGCAAGGCCGAAAGTTCGACTTCGGTCCAGACCTCGATCGCACCACTGCCCTGCCAAGCATGCAGCGGGCCGTCGGCCTGCAGATCCACCGGCACGTCGATCCCTGCGCCCGAGCCGGCGCAGGCGGTCCACAGCGCCGCGTCCAGAGCGACCGCACCGGGCCGCGATGCGCGCAACGCCGCGGCCGGAGGTGGCGACCCAGCCTGCAGCGGCAAACCCGAGGTGATCTGCAGGTGTCGGACCCAAGCGGAGAGACTGGAGGCGGAATCGTTGATCAATCTTGCGGGGCTTTCTGGATTCGGTCCGGGACGGTGCTA
>CAIPQY010000479.1 GCA_903867275.1 uncultured bacterium
CGCGTGTCTTGGCACCATCGATGCAGTGGCCAAACACCATCGGCAGGGCGCCGCGCACCATCGCCTGGCGCAGCGGCCGTCGCTGCATGGGTTCGGTTGCCGCCAGGCCAGTCATCGCCAGCAGCGCCTCATTGCCTTCGCCTGCGGTCATCACCACCTGACGGCAGCGGATGGAAAGCGCGCCACTGTTCGTTCGAACCAGCACCTCGCCGTCGGCGATCGACTGCACCTCGCCGAGGGCCAGGCGCCCGCCGTGCAGGTCGGCCAGTCGAGCCAGCAGGTCGCGCGGATCGATCACGGTCTCGCCAAGGCGAAGCACATCGCCACGCACGCCTTCCAGCCACACGGGGCGATCGGCTGACCCGACGACTTCCGGACGCGTGCGCAGGGCCATGCGCGCGCCAAGCATGCCCGCGGCACCCATCAGGCCCGCGGTGCGCCACATGAACTCTTCGCGGGCCAGCACGCGAACCTTCCGCAGGTCGGGCGCGCCCTCGCCGCACATCATTCCGCGCCACATCTCGGCTGCGGCGCCGGCTTCCTGCGCGTCGTCGCCTGCCACGCCACCCAGCGCGTACTTCACGCCCGCATGCAGGATGCCCTGGCTGCTGGTGGTCTGGCCAAGGCCAAGCGCCTCGCGTTCCACGAGCAGCGCCGCATGTCCGGCGCGCACGAGCGCATCGAGCGTGAACAGACCGGCCACGCCGCCACCCACAACCAACGTGTCGATCGAAAGGGTCTCGCTCATGGATGCGCGTCGATGCTAGCGAACCAAGCGCACGCACCTGCTGCGGCAAAAACAGAACCGCCCGGAGAGGAGCGACGCGCGGAGACCCCCACGATGGACCTCCGCGCATCCCCGAGACCCATGGGGAGCTCCGCCATCCGGGCGGCACGGCAACATAGCTCTTGGCCGAAGAGGCACAAGAAAAAGACGGCAACTTTCGCGCCATCCAAACGGAACAGGCCGCGGCTCAGGCCTTGGAGGCCGTTCCTGCAGCGTCTTCGCGGATGCGCCCATCGGCGCCCACCTGATCCACGCGCACCGTGACCCGTCGGCTCACGCCGCGCTCGGCCATGGTGACGCCATGCAGCTCGTGGCAGGCCTGCATGGTGCGCTTGTGGTGGGTGATCACGATGAAGTGGCTGCGATCCAGGAAGGGGCCGATGGCGCGCGTGAAGCGCTCCACGTTGGCCTCGTCCAGTGCGGCGTCCACCTCGTCGAGGATGCAGAAGGGGCTGGGTTTGCTGCGGAAGATCGCCATCAGCAGCGCGACCGCCGTCATGGTCTTCTCGCCACCGGAGAGCTGGCTGATCACGCGCGGCTCCTTGCCGGGCGGCTTGGCGCGGATCTCCACGCCACTCTCAAGCCAGTCGATCTCGCCGTTCTCCATGGGCACCAGGAAAAGGTCCGCGCTGCCGCCGCCGAAGAGTCGGCGGAACATGCCTTCCTGTCCGGCGAACTGATCGCGCACGGCCTCGAAGGTGGCCTTGAAGCGGCGACGGCTCACGTCGTCGAGGCGCTCCACGAGTTCGGTCAGGCTCACGCGTGCAGCGTCGATGTCGGCCACCTCGCGAGCCAGCGTCTCGTTGCGGCCCTCGAGTTGCGAAAGCTCGTCGATGGCTTCCATGTTCACGTTGCCAAGCGAACGAATCTCCAGTCGCAGGCGCTCCGCCTCGGCACTGGCCGACTCGCGATCCGGCGCCGCGAAGCCGCCGTCCGATCGCGCCGCCACGTGCTCCGCGTAGCCGGCTGGCAGATCCAGTCCAAGCTCCTCGAAGGTGCTTTCTTCCAGACCCTCGCGGCGAACCTCCGCCTCGCGGCGGCTGATCTCCACCGCGGAGTGGTCGCGCTCCACGCGGGTGGCTTCCTCGCGGATCGCGCGCAGGTGCTCGTTGGTCCTGGTGGCTGTCTCGATCACCGCCTCCAGTTCGCCGGCGATGGCCTGCGTGTCGGCGAGTGCCTGTGCCTCGGCGGCGATGGCCAGATCGCGCTGCTGTGCTGCATCGGCGGCCTGGCGAGCCAGTTCCTCGCTGCGTGCGGCGCGGCGATCGTGATCGGTGTTCAGCTCGTTGTGCTGACGATCGATGGCTTCCAGTGCGGTCTCGATCAGGCGTCGCTCGCGACGGCGTCCGTCGAGCGTGGCGGTGGCCTCGCTGGCGCGCGTGCGCGCGGCGGCAAGCTGCTCGGTGGCCTGCTGCAACTTGGCCTTGGCGGCATCGATCACCGTCTGCGCCGTCTCCATCGAACGACGCTCTTCCTTCAGTAGTCCGTCGAGCGAGTGCACCTTGGTCTCGCACGCTTCGCGCTCTGTGTGCAGTTCGAGCAGGCGTCGCTCGGATTCCGTGCGCTCGGCGGCGCAGGCA
>CAIPQY010000480.1 GCA_903867275.1 uncultured bacterium
CCCTCGGCCGCGCAACCCAACAAGCCACGACCCGCCAAGCTGACCATCGACGGTGCACCCATCCATCCGCCGCGAGGCGCGGGTGACTGACACCGAACGCGTGCCGCTTGTGGTGGTTGGCGCCGGCGCAGCGGGATTGATGACCGCCATTCATGCCGGACGCGCAGGCGTGCGCGGCGTGGTGGCACTGGACGGCGCACGCACGCTTGGCGCGAAGATCCTGGTGGCGGGCGGCGGTCGATGCAATGTCACGCATCACGCCGTGCACGAACGCGACTACGCGGGCGGCACGCCGGCCTCGATCCGCCGCGTGCTGAGCCGCTTCACGGTGACGCAGTGCGTGGAATTCTTCAGCGCACTCGGCGTGGAGCTGAAGCAGGAGGACACCGGCAAGCTGTTCCCGGTGACCGATCAGGCGCGCACCGTGCTCACCGCGCTGCTGCGGGCAGCCAACGACGCAGGCGTGGAGATCCGGCACCCGGTGCGCGTGACGCGCATTTCGCCGCGCACCGACGGGGGCTTCG
This sequence comes from uncultured bacterium, assembly GCA_903867275.1. GTDB lineage: Bacteria > Planctomycetota > Phycisphaerae > Phycisphaerales > SM1A02 > SYAC01. The sequence continues at coordinate 525 of CAIPQY010000480.1, forward strand.
AGGTGGACACCACCACTGGATCGCTGCACGCCGAACGCGTGGTGATGGCCACGGGTGGCCGCAGCCTTCCAAAGAGCGGTTCGGATGGCGCCGGCCTTGAGATGGCTCTGGCGCTTGGCCACACACTGACCCAGCATGTGGTGCCCTCGCTGGTGCCGCTGCTGCTTGCACCCGGGCACTGGATGCTGGAGCTGGCTGGCCTGGCCACCCCGGTGGAGCTGCGCGTGACCGACGCCGCCGGCAAGCGCCTGGTGCGCATGCAGGGTGCCATGCTGTGCACGCACTTCGGCATCTCGGGTCCGGTGGCGCTCGACATCTCTCGCCACTGGACCATGCATCATCTGGCCGACCCCGGCACCCGACTGCAACTGGCCCTGATGCCCGACATGGATGAAGCCGCCACCGACCGCTGGCTGCTGGACACCACCGGCCGCTCGCTGCTGAGCCGCCTTCGCGAGCGCTTCCCGGAACGCATGGCCCGATCGGTGCTGCAGGCCGCCGGTGTGCAGGCCGATGCCACCGCCCAGCGACTGGAACGCGAACGCCGCCGCGAGCTGGTTCGACACCTCACCGCACTGGATCTGCCGGTGACGGGCGACCGCGGCTTCACGCACGCCGAGACCACCGCGGGCGGCGTGCCGCTGAGCGAGATCCGGCTGGAAAACATGGAGAGCCGCGTGCGTCCGGGCCTTCATCTGGTGGGCGAGATGCTGGATGTGGATGGCCGCATCGGCGGGTTCAACTTCCAGTGGGCATGGGCCAGCGGTTTCGTGGCGGGCACGGGCGTGGCACGATCCTGCGCGGAAAGTTGAGCCGTGGCGAAGGCCGCGCCGATACAGTTCGTCATCCCATGAAGCGCGCTCTGCACACCGTTGCCCTGCTTTCCGCCGCCTGCTTCACGCTGTCCGCGCTCGGTGGCGGCCTGCAGGATGAAGTGCGCGGACTGATGGGATCGATGGGCCCCAAGAAGGGCGTGACCAGCGTCAGCGTGCGCGATGCGGATGGCAAGGAAGTGGTGAACATCCTGGGCGACCAGCCGCTGATGCCGGCAAGCAACCAGAAGCTTCTCACCACAGGCACCGCCCTGCGACTGCTTGGCCCCGACTTCGCGTTCCAGACCCGTCTGCTGCGCAACGGCGACCGGCTGACGGTGGTGGGCGACGGTGATCCGGCGTTCGCGGACCCCGATCTGCTGTCGCAGATGACGTACACCGATGCCGCGGGTGAACAGCACACCGGCATGACGGTGGAAGCGTTGCTGGCGCTGTGGACCGACGCGGCGAAGGCGGCCGGCATCACCGCGGTTCGCGAGCTGGTGGTGGACGACCGCGTGTTCGAGCCCGCTCGCTGCCACACGGACTGGCCTGCGGACCAGCTGCACGAGGAGTACTGCGCCGAGATCGCGGGCGTGAACTTCCGCCTGAACTGCCTGGGCTTCTTCGCCAACCCGTCGCCACGCGGCGCCGAGGTGACCCGCACCGAGCCGGCCTGCAGCTTCGTGAAGATCGTCAACAGCACCACGCCCGGCAAGTCGAAGGACGACGGGCTGTGGATCCAGCGCGAGCCCGACACGAACGCCTTCACCGTGCGCGGATTCCTTCGCAAGCCCATCACCTCACCCGTGAACGTGGCCATCACCAATCCCCCGCTGTTCTTCGGCAACCTGCTCGCCGAGCGTCTGCGCGCCGCGGGCATCCAGGTCGGCACCATTCGACTGTCCGCACCGACCGAACCCGCCAGCACCGGCGAACCGATCGGGCCCGTCATTCGCACGCCGCTCAAGTCGGCCATCACGCGCTGCAACGTGGACAGCCAGAACATGTACGCGGAGTGCCTGCTGAAGCGCTTCGGGCACGCGGCCACCGGCACACCCGGCACTTGGGAGAACGGCACCGACGCCATGGAGCGCCTCGTGAGTGCGCGCGTGGGCGGCGCGGCAGGCCTGAACGCGGCCGACGGCTCCGGCCTCTCCCGCGAGAACCGCGTGACCACCAGCGTGATGACCGCCTGGGTGAGCGACATGATGCATGACACGGCGGTTGCCGAGGCCTACATCGACAGCATGGCCGTGGGCGGCAAGTCGGGAACCGTTCGCAAGCGCTTCGGCGACCTCGACCCCAAGCTGGCCACGGTGCACTGCAAGACCGGCTACATCGACGGTGCGTGCGGCCTGAGCGGCGTGGTGGAGTGCACCAACGGCCATCGCCTGGTGTTCAGCTGCATCTCGAACGGCTTCGAGGGCGGCGGCGTGTCGCGTGCCAAGCAGTTCCAGGAGGCGGTGGTGAAGGCGATCGCCAAGACCTACGCCAAGCTGCCTCCGCGCCAGACCGCAGCCGAGCATCCGGCCCTGGGCGGCGGCTGACCAGGCGAGGCCTGAAAAAAGGCCGCACCCCACACTTCGCGTCGCTAGCATCCGCGCATGCAGCGAACGGAATCGCGCCTCGAGCCGCAGGATGCGGCGCAGGAAGTCGTTCATCGACTCTGGGGGCACGCACACCTTCGTCC
>CAIPQY010000481.1 GCA_903867275.1 uncultured bacterium
CCCGGTGCCCATCATGCACTCCTCGCGCACGATCACGGGCACGCTCATGGGCGTGAAGCCGCGTTTGTCGGCCATGAAGTCGAGCGCGTAGCGGATCACCGCCTGATGCAGGCGCATGCCCATGCCCGTCAGCACGTAGTGGCGCGTGCCGGCCATCTTCACGCCGCGCTCGAAGTCGGCCAGCTTCAGGTCGCGCACCAGTTCCAGGTGCGTCTTGGGCTTGAAGCCGCGCTGGCTCTCGAAGCTCTTTGATGCATCGAAGCCCGCCGGGTTCCAGCGACGGATCTCCGTGTTGTCCTCGGCGCCCTTGCCCTTGGGCACATCATTCGCGGGCGGCTGCGGCACGGTAATCAGCAGATCGCGCCAGGCGGGCTCCACCGTGGCCAGTTCCTGCTCCATGGTGGCCACGTGCGCCTTCAGCGCGTGCGGCTTCTTCTCCAGTTCGGCAAGCTCCGCCTCCAACGCTTCCTTCTCGGCGCCCTGCGCGGACTTCAGCTTGCCCTTGATCTGACCCATCTTGGGGCCCACTTCCTTGCTCAGGCGATTCTGCTCCGCCTTCTTCGCCTCCATCTCGGTCAAGATGGCGCGACGACGCTCATCGAGCGCGGTCAGGCGGTCGAAGTCGATGGCAACACCCTTGTCGGCGGCGCCGGCACGGAAACGCTTGGGGTCTTCGCGGAAGGCCTTCGGGTCGATCATGGAGCGGTGAGCATAACTGCCCACGCGCGATGTGCATGCTGGTCAGCGACCGCGTCGCGTGGTGCCTCGATAGCCGGGCCAGTTGTGACGCGAAGGCTGCGCCGCGGCAGGTGCCTCGGCCACCGCCGTGCCGCCGCCAGCCGACGCGGACTGGCCGCGCTCGCCATGCGAACCGCCACGACTGCCCTGTGGCTTTCCGCCACGCTTGCCAGCGGGCTTGCCACCACGCTGACCACCATGACCACCACCGCCGTGACCACCACGCGAACCACCGTGCGCCGGTGCGCCGCGATGCTCGCTGGCTGCGGGCTTGGGCAGCGAAACCATGTCGGTCGGCAGCGGTCGACGCTCGATGTTGGCCTTGGTCAACTTCTCGATCGCCTTCAGCAGACCGCGCTCCTCGTTGTCACAGAAGCTGATCGCCACGCCGCTGGCACCCGCGCGCGCCGTGCGACCAATGCGGTGCACGTACGCCTCGGGCTCCATGGGCAGGTCGAAGTTGAACACGTGCGTGATGCCGTCCACGTCCAGGCCGCGCGCGGCGATGTCGGTGGCCACCAGCACCGGCGTGCGGCCGCTGCGGAAGGCGTCCAGCGCCTTGGTGCGCTGGCTCTGCGCCTTGTTGCCGTGGATCGCGTCGCTGGGGATGCCCGCGGCGCGCAGGCGCTTCACGACCTTGTCGGCACCGTGCTTGGTCTTGGTGAACACCACGGCGCGCTTCACGGCATCTTCGCGCAGCAGGTGCGCCAGCAGATCCACCTTGCGCGCACGCTCGATGGCGTACAGGCACTGGTCGATGCGCTCCACGGTGCTGGAGGTCGGCGTCACCGCCACCTCCACCGCGTGGTTCAGCAGCGAGTTGGCCAACTTGCGGATCTCGGGCGGCATGGTGGCGCTGAACAGCATGGTCTGGCGCTTGGCCGGCACCGCCGCGGCGATGCGTCGGATGGGTTCGATGAATCCCATGTCCAGCATGCGATCGGCTTCATCGAGCGTGAGGAACTGGATGCCGCGGAGATCGACCAGTCGCTGATCCATCAGGTCGATCAGGCGACCGGGCGTGGCCACCAGGATCGCCGCACCGTTGCGGATGGCCTGCACCTGCGGGCCCTGCCCCACGCCACCAAAGATGACGGCGTGACGAAGACCGACGTGGCGGCCATAGGTGGCGAAGCTTTCGCCGATCTGCGCGGCCAGCTCGCGCGTGGGCGCAAGAATGAGCGCGCGCGGACCCTTGATGCCCGCATGCGCAGGCTGCGTGCTGAGTCGATGCAGCGTGGGCAGCGCAAAGGCGGCGGTCTTGCCGGTGCCGGTCTGCGCGATGCCCAGAACGTCCTTGCCTTCCAGCGCCGGCGGAATCGCCTTGGCCTGAATGGGCGTGGGTGTGGAATAGCCTTCCTCGCGAATTGCCTTCAGCAGTGCGGGAGCCAACGAGAGAGCGTCAAAATGTGTCAAGAAAAGTGCCTTTCGCCATCCTGGCCAAAACGCCAGGAGAGCCTGTATCGGACGAGCCGCGAACCAACGTGTTGGAACGGGACCGGGCCGTGCCGGAGATCAGCCCAAACGGGGCGATCGCCAGCGGGAGCCGCGGCCGATGGAATGGTTCCCAGTCGCATCCTTTGCGAGTGGGCCAGCCGCGAGAAGCGAGCATGGTAGCGCAAGGCACCCTGAAACGCAATCGAATCCCGCGAAATTCGCAAGGTCCGCTTTGCGCGCACGATTAGCATGCGAAGCATGACCACGCAGGTCGAACGCGACTATGTGCTTGGAACACACGACGACGAAGTGCAGCGTCTGCAGTTTCAGCATGACCTGTGGCAGCCGCATGTGCGGCATGCGTGGCTTGCCGCGGGCATCGGTCCTGGCAGTCACGTGCTGGATGTGGGCGCTGGTCCGGGCTTCGCCACCTTCGATCTGGCGGAGCTTGTCGGCCCGCTTGGTCGCGTGGTGGCCGTGGAGCGCTCGCGCCGTTTCGTCGACCTGCTCGCCGGCGCATGTGATGCGGGTGGCATGCATCATGTCGAAGCGCACGAGATGGACCTGATGCACGACGCGATTCCGGCAAGCGGACTCGACGCAGCGTGGTGCCGCTGGGTGGCGTGCTTCGTGAGCGACCCTGCCCTGCTGCTGCGTCGCGTGCACGCAAGCCTTCGACGCGGCGGCGTGCTGGTGCTGCACGAGTACGTTGACTACGAGCGCTATCGATGCCTGCCTGCGCGACCGGGGATCGAGCGATTCGTGCAGGAGGTGGTGGCAAGTTGGCGCGCCACCGGTGGCGAGCCCGACATCGCGCGACAGATGCCCGCGCTGCTGAAGGATGCGGGCTTCCGCGTGACCGGCGCGCGCCCACTTGGATTCGCCGCCCTGCCCAGCGAGCTCGCATGGCACTGGCCCGCAGGCTTCGTGCGAACCAATGTGCCGCGACTGCTCGAGCTGGGGCGCGTGGATGCCGCCTGGGCCAAGGCCGTGCTGGATGATCTGACCGCCGCCGAGGCCGACCCGGGCAGCCTGTTCATCAGCCCCCAGGTCCTCGAGATCACCGCCGAAAGGCTGTGATTTCCCCGGCAATCCGTGGGGGGTTGGAGCCTTCCCGGGCTCCGCTATACTGCGGGGCTCCCCAAAGGGATCTACACCATGAAGAAAGAACTGCATCCAAAGTGGTACCCCGACTGCAAGGTGAACTTCCGCGGTCAGCATGTGATGACCGTGGGCGCCACCGTGCCCGAGCTCAACGTTGAAATCTGGTCGGGTTCGCACCCCTTCTACACCGGACAGAAGACCTTCGTGGACACCCTCGGCCGCGTCGAGCGCTTCCAGAAGAAGTTCGCCGGCGAGTACTTCAAGAAGGACGCGAAGGGCGCCAAGCCCGCCGCTTCCGACAAGAAGTAGCACCCAACCCGTGACTGTTCGACGGCCGCGCCTTCAATGGCGCGGCTGTTTGTTTTCCGCCCCACCTTTCGCCGGACCGCCTGATGGAACCCTCGCCCAAGCTGCTCGAGAAGCTCGACGAGATCGAACGCGCCTTCGAGGCCGACGGTGCCGCGCTGTCCGATCCGACCGTGGCGACCGATCATCGCAAGGCGCGATCGCTGGCGCTGCGTCGCGCGGCCGTGGAGCCGCTGGTGCAATGGCTTCGCGCGTGGCGCAGGCTTGCGGTCGAGACGCGCGATGCCGACGAACTGGCGCGCGGTGCGGATGCGGACATGGCGGCGTTGGCCAAGGCCGAACTGCCCGATCTGCTGGCGCGCAGGGATGCCACGCTGGACGCGCTGGTGCGTCGACTGGTGATGGCCGACGACGAGGCCGTTGGCAGCCTGATCCTGGAAGTTCGCAGCGGCGTGGGTGGCCTGGAGGCCGCGCTGTGGGCCGGTGATCTGCTGGAGATGTATCGACGCTCCGCCGCGCACAGTGGCTGGCGATTCGAAGAGATGGATGTGAAGCCGGGTGATGCCGGCGGCGTGACGCACGCCATCTTCCGCATCGAGGGCGCAGGCTGCTGGAAGGCGCTTGGATACGAGGGCGGCGTGCATCAGGTGAAGCGCGTGCCCGCCACCGAAGCGGCCGGACGCGTGCACACCAGCACCGCCACCGTGGCCGTGCTCAGCGAACCCGAGAGCGTGGAGAGCGAGGTGGACGCCAGCGAAGTGCGCGAGATTCTCACCACCGCGCAGGGTCCTGGCGGACAGAACGTGAACAAGGTGGCCACCGCCGTGCACCTGATCCACCAGCCCACCGGCATCGAGGTGCGCATGCAGGAGACGCGCAGCCAGTTGCAGAACCGCGAGAAGGCGTGGCGGCTGCTGCGTGCGCGCGTGCATGAGCGGCGACTGGCCGAGGCGGCGGCCAAGCGCGGCGAGATGCGTCGCAGCATGATCGGCGGCGGCGAGCGCGCGGAGAAGATCCGCACCTACCGCTGGAAGGAGAATGTGGCGGTCGACCACCGCGTGGAGCAGTCCTTCAACCTGCAGCGACTGCTTGCGGGCGAGATGGATGACCTGTTCAAGGCACTCGAGGCCCGCGACGTGCAGGAGCGCATCGAGCGCCTCTGAAAGAATCGAGGGACGGGGGTCGTTATTGGCCGCGCGTTGACGCCATTCACATGCGCGTGAATTCAGCGATCCGGGGCGCAAACCCGAAATTTCAGAGCGATTCGCGGGCCTGACCGAAGTCAACACATTGCCGCTCGCGCCCAACACCGTGCTGCTACAGTCACGAGGTCTTGAGACGATTCGCTGGCCGCGTGGCCACCGCTCGCGCTCCTGGCAGGTGCGTGCGAGCCATGCTCGCGGAGGTCACGGTGTCTCAAGTCGAACTGCATCACGATCATGAAGCCTCGCATGCGCACGAGGGATCGAGCCGTGGTCATCAGATCACCATCCTGCTCGCGGTGGTGCTGCCCTTCGTGGCACTGGCCACGGGCGCTGCACTGGCATGGGGCCGCGGCTTTGACTGGGCACAACTCGGCATCGTGCTGTTCATGTACTTCCTGAGCGGGCTGGGCGTCACGCTGGGCTACCACCGCCTGTTCACGCACGGCAGCTATCAGGCCGTGCGCCCGCTGCAGTTCGTGCTGGGCGTGATGGCCGGTATGGCCGCAGAGGGACCGCTCATCTGGTGGGTGGCAACGCATCGTCGCCACCATCAACACTCCGACTGCGAGATGGATCCGCACTCGCCCCACGCAGCCCTGCCGGAAGGCGCGGGCATGTGGGATCGCGTGAAGGGCTTCGCGCATGCGCACATCGGCTGGCTGATCCTGGATCACGCCACCGACCCCAACCGCTACGCCCCCGACCTGCAGGCCGATCCGATGATGCGGATGCTGAGCCGCTTTTTCCCGCTGTGGCTTGCCCTTGGCCTTGCCCTGCCAACCGCCCTCGGATGGCTGGTCGGCGGTGGTCAGGGCGCGCTGCTTGGCTTCCTGTGGGGTGGTCTGGCACGCATCGCGCTGCTGCACCATGTCACCTGGAGCATCAACAGCGTGTGCCACGTGTGGGGAAAAAAGGCCTATCGCAGCGGCGACGAGAGCCGCAACAACGCACTGATGGGACTGGTTGGGTTCGGCGAGGGTTGGCACAACAACCACCACGCCTTCCCCACCAGCGCACGGCATGGACTGCATTGGTGGCAGTTCGACCTGAGCTGGGTGATCATCCGCACGTTTGAGCGCATGGGCCTGGTGTGGAAGGTTCGCGTGCCAAGCCCCGAGCGGTTGAGCGAGAAGCAGCTGACGGCCTGATCAGGCGCTGCTGCGCGCGTCCAGTAACGACCCCCGTCCCTCTTATCGGGACCCGAGCTGGCTGCGAAGTTGCTGGTACACCGGCGCGAAGCGGCCGGCGTTGCGGATGCCCTCTTCGGTGAGCGCGCGCGCCGCCGCCACATTGCCCGTCTTCACATACGACATGAACAGCGCCTGATCGCAGGCCACCAGATCCTCGGCGCGCATGCGTGGGCGCGCGGCCAGCAGCGGCGGAATGGCTTCGGCCCACTCGCCGCGA
>CAIPQY010000482.1 GCA_903867275.1 uncultured bacterium
AGTGGACCTGATCGGGCTCGAACCGACGACCTCTTCCATGCCATGGAAGCGCTCTCCCAATTGAGCTACAGGCCCAGCGAAGTGAAGTGATTCTTTGGTTGTGGCCAGCCCTGCGGGCGACTGGCGGGACGGCAAGTGTAGCGGCAACGGTTGCGGGTTCCTACCCCCTGCCCGCATGTGACGGGGGCGGCTCCGAAAGCCCGTTTCCGCGCTCAGGGGGCCGACAGCGCCTCGGTGAGGGTGCCCTTCTGCACCACGCCCACCCACTTCTTCACCATCTGGCCGTTCTTGAACATCATCACCGTGGGAATGCTCTGGATGCCGTACTTCACGGCGATGCCCTGATGGTGATCCACATTCACCTTGCCGACCTTGGCCTTGCCGACGGTCTCGGCGGCGATGGCGTCGATGGTGGGCGTGAGCATGCGGCAGGGCATGCACCACTCGGCCCAGAAATCCACCAGCACCGGAACGGGACTCTTCAGGACCTCGGACTCGAAGTTGGCGTCGGTGAACTCAAGGGTGCTGGCGCTGGCCATGTCGTGCCTCACGTGAATCGATTGCGTTGGCGGACGGAACAACCCGTTCGCGGAAGATGGATCCTAGCAACCCTGCATGCTGCGGAACACCGCGCGGATCTGTGCGTGCGGTGCCACGTCGTGCACGCGCAGGATGGCTGCGCCCGCTTGCATGGCGGTGAGTCCTGCGGCCAGCGTGGCGGGCAATCGCGTGGAAGGATCGGCATCGCCGGTGGCCGCGCCCAGGAAACTCTTGCGACTGACACCCACCAGCACCGGGTGATCCATGGCGGTGATCTGGCGCAGGCGATGCAGCAGCTCGAAATTCTGCGCCACCGATTTGCCGAAGCCGAAGCCGGGGTCCAGCACCACGCGCTGCGCAGGTATGCCGGCATCCATCGCGGCACGCGCGCGCTGTGCAAGATGCACGGCCACGTCGGTGACCACATCGGCGTAGTTGGGAGCCGTTTCGTACTGATGGCTGTAGCGATCCCTGTCGGGCGTGGTGAGGCGGTGCATGAGCACCACCGATGCGCCCATGCGCGCGACCAGAGGCAGCATGCCGGCATCCTCGGTGCCGGCGCTCACGTCGTTCGACATGCACGCGCCGGCCTGCAACGCCGCTTCGGCCACCGATGCCAGCGTGGTGTCGATGCTGATCGGCACGGGGGACTGCGCACGAATGCCGGAAATCACCGGCACCACGCGGCGAATCTGCTCGGCCACATCCACGCGCTGCGCACCGGGGCGCGTGCTTTCGCCACCCACATCGATGATGTCGGCCCCCTGCTGCACCATGGCCAGCGCGTGATCGACGGCCGCCTGCACATGCATGGTGCGGCCGCCGGCGTGGAACGAATCGGGCGTGCAGTTGAGGATGCCCATCAACAGCGGCCACCTTCGCGCGTCGTGCACGGCGAAGGGTGATGCCAACGGCTGCGTTGCGCTGGTGGGCGTCACGGTGCGGAAGCGGGCGCGGCGGAACCGTTCTTTGACGCACCTCGCTTGGGCTTGGGCGCAGGCTGATCGGTGCCGTCGTCGGCATCCACGGGCGACTGCGTCTGCAACTTGTACAGCTCCACCAACACGCCCATCACCGCGGTGGGCACCATGGTGGCGGTCTCCACGCGGCCGTTCTGCACTTCAAGCGACAGCGCGATCGGCTCGATGCCGGGCGGTGCGTCGGGCAACTCCACGCCTGCGCCCGGGAAACTGCTCGCTGCCTGACGCACCACATTGAGCAGCGAGCCGATGCCCACATAGGCCACCACATCGGGGTCGCGTGTGAGCCAGCCTTGCAGCGCGGTGATGACCGCGTCCTTCTGCAGCGAGTCGCCACCCTCGGCCACCTTGATGCCGCGCGCCAGCACATCGGGGCGCTGACTGAAGGTGACCAGCATGCCGTCGGGGAACGACTTGGCGAAACCCATGGGGCCGCGTGGGCCGAACACCAGCATGCGCGCGAGACGCTGCATGGGATTCGCTGCGCGCGCCTTGCGCTTGGGCGATTCGGCACCGTCGGCGGCGGGCTTTTCCGTGACGGTCGCTTCGGTGATGGCGTAGGCGTCGGCGGTGGCGCCATCCTTCAGCACCTTGCCGGCTTCCCAGGTGACCTTGCGTTCGGTGGTGCCTTCCACGCCGGCAAGCCCCTGCATCCAGTCGCGCAGCAGCGTGCTTGCCTTGGCCGAATCGGTGGTGCTCATCCACAGCATGGCTTCGTTCAACAGGCCGCCGCCGGCCAGGCCGAGCTTGCTTGGATAGATGGCGAACTGCATGCCGGTGAGCAGGTTGCGGTTTTCGCGCACCCATGCCGGCAGTTCGGGCGCGCCTGGCACCAGCTTGAGCAGATCGATGAATGCATCGGCACCGCCAAGACCCTGCATGTCGGCGGCGCCGGCCACCACGAATGCGCCCTTGGGAAGGCGTGTGAGTTGCGCGGGCGCGCCGCGCGTGCCACCGCGCGCGGACTGGCCAAGCTCGCTCTTGGGATCCATCACCGCGTAGGTGCGCACGGACACGCCGAGCGGATCCATGTCGATGGCGAACACGCCGTCGGTCACGCCGTCGGCGATCTGGTTCGCGCGTTCGGTGGGCGTGGTCGGTGCGGGCGCGTCGGCTGGTGCTTCGGCAGGCGCTGTGGCGGGCGCGGCGCTGGTGACGGTGCGACCCTGAAAGCCCCGAATCATGTCCGCGTCCGCTTCAT
>CAIPQY010000483.1 GCA_903867275.1 uncultured bacterium
CCCGAGGGTGCGGCGGGCGAAGGCGAAGCCTCTGTGCTGAGCGAGATGATCCTGCGCGGCGCGGGCGCGCTCGACAGCCGGCAGTACAGCGACGCGCTGGATGCGCTTGGCTGCGAACGACGCACCACCGCAAATCCCTTCCATGTGTTGATGACGGCCACCGCGCTCGGTTCGAAGCTCGCGGATGCGCTGCCGCTGCTCACCGATGCCGTGCTTCGGCCGCGTCTGGAGGCGGATCACCTGGATCCCGTGCGGCGTCTGGCGCTGCAGGCGCTGGAAGGCCTGACCGACGATCCGCAGCATCTGGTCATGCTGCGACTGGGGCTGCGGTTCCTGCCGCCGCCCTACAACCGCACGGGCTACGGCCACGCCGATGGCCTGAACCGGATCACCATCGAGGGACTTCGCCAGACCTGGAAGCGCCGCGCGGTGCCGGGTGGCAGCATCCTGTCGTTCGCGGGTGCGGTGGATGCCAAGGCGTTGCTGCCGCTGCTGAAGTCGCTGTTCAAGGACTGGAAGGGATCCACCTCCGAGCCCGACCAGACCGGCGCGCCGGCGCGTGGCGTGGATCACATGGAACTGCCCACCTCGCAGACGCATCTGGCCATCGCGCTGCCCGCTCCGGTTGATTCGCACGCCGACGCCACGGCGCTGCGCCTGGCCAGCATGGTGCTTGGCGGCGAATCAAGCAGCCGACTGTTCACCGAAGTGCGCGAGAAGCGCGGCCTGTGCTACAGCGTGGGCGGCAGCGTGTCGCTGGGCCGTGATCGCGGCATGCTGCAGATCTACGCCGGCAGCACGCCGCAGCGCGCAGGTCAGACGCTGGCCTGCATCCGGGGCGAGCTGGAGCGCTTCGCCTCGGGCATCACGCAGGAGGAATTCGACCGTGCCCGCACCGGCCTGAAGTCGCGCGTGATCATGCAGGGCGAAAGTGCCGCGGCGCGCGCCAGCAGCGCGGCCGGCGACCTGTTCCGCCTGGGCAAGGTGCGGTCGCTGGCTGACATGGCGGCGGCAATCGACGGTCTGACGCTGGCATCCGTGAACGCCGCCATCGCCCGCCACTGGGGCAAGGGCTGGATGCACGACTTCACGCTGGCCACCATCGGGCCCGCCCCGCTCGAAGCGGCCCGCTAGACTGGCCTCCCGTATGGCACTCGAGACCACCGTTCCTTCGCCCGGCACCCGCGTGCGCGTGACGCAGCAGATGCCCCAGACGCACGCCGTGTGGAGCACCACCGTTGAAGGCACCGTGGTGCGCTGGCGGCAGGACCGCACCGGCAGCTGGTTCGCGCACGGCAAGGACGACAAGGTGTGGCTGGACCGTCTCGAAGTGCGCCGCGACGACGGCGAACTGGTGATCCTGAATCTGGATCACTACAGCCTGATCGAACCGCTGGCCTGAACGGCCGGATCGAAATTCAGCGTGGCGCGGAGGCGGGCGCGGTCGGCTTGGCCGGCGGCGCTGGTGGCATTGGCTTGGCACCTGCTGCCGGCGGAACCGGTGCACCGACGGGCTGACCCGTCTTCACCTGCGCATTCAACTGCTGCAGCTGCTTCTCGATGCGATCGAGTCGATCCATGATGGGCGCCAGCTCGCGCGGCGCGGTGTCCTTGTCGGCCTGATCGGACAGGCCGGGCTTGGAGAAACTGCCCGCGTGGATCGGACGCACCATGTGTTCGGC
>CAIPQY010000484.1 GCA_903867275.1 uncultured bacterium
GGTGCCGTGCTTGGTTCACTCACCGCCGCCTCGCTGCTGGACATGGCCACATCCGAGTCGCTCAGCCTGACGGATCACGCGCCGTCGGCCGCGGTGGTGATGTTCCGTGTCGCGGACACCTACGCCAGCCCGGTGGCGCTGCTCACGGCCCTCATCGGTCTGGTGCTGTGGTGGCAGCGTTCGAACCGGTCGACGCGCCTTGTGCTTGATGTCACGCTGGTGCTGGCGATGATCGCGCTGCTGGACAACGTGGTGGGACTGGTCGTGTGCCTGTTCGACAAGCAGGACAACCCCGGCTTCCTGCTGCTGTCGTCGGCGATGGTGTATCTGGAGAACATCGCGGTGTTCGCGGCCTTCTACTGGCGCTTCGACCATGCACATCAGCATCGTGTGGCGGCCGGCGAGGCGACGCATCCAGGCATCCTGTTCCCGCACAACACGATGTCGTTCAAGTCGCTGCAGGGCTGGTGCCCGGGCTTCGTCGATTACCTGTTCCTGTCGTTCAACACGTCGAGCACCTTCGGGCCCACGCTGCCGGTGCCCCTGCGCGGGCCGATCCAGATCGGCATGATGGTGCAGGTGGCGATCGCCATGGCGGTGCTGGTGATGCTGGCGGCTCGGGCCATCGGACTGATCGGTTGAGCGGGTGGTAACGCCGCCATTGGCGTCAAAAACGCCGAATTGGCCTGTTGCGCGTCCCGTGACGCGCCAACAATCTCAACGACACCCGTGATGCGAAACCACTCCCTGCTCTCCGTGTTGGCCGCGTTGATGGTTTGCACTTCGGTGATGGCCCAGAACAAGGGTGCACAGGGCGGCAACCGCGCACCACGCGGCGGCGGACCTGAAACGCGCACCGCACCCACCGCGCCGCCCGATGGCCGCACCATCCAGTGGTTCGCCACGCTGGATCGCGGTCTGGCCGAGGCCAAGCGCACCGGCAAGCCCATCCTGCTGGTGTCGGGTGCGCCGCACTGCTCGGGCGTGTCGGGCATGTGGTGCCCAGGCAAGGTGAAGATCGACAACGGCTGGCTGCTGCAGAAGGACGTGATCGATGCGTCGAAGGACTTCGTGTGCATTCGCTTGACCAGCTACGAGAACGAGCAGGAAGCCGCGTTCGTGACCAGGCTGCAGGGCAATCCCGTGAACACGGTGTTCGCCATCCTGACACCCGACGCCACGCCCGCGCTGCCCACGAAGGGGCGCGTGCGCGGCCCTGGCGAGGACTTCAAGGACACCGCCGACATGGTGAAGCAGATGGGCGAGGTGGCGGCGAAGTATCCGGGGCATGGCGGCGATGCGACGCCGGCGCTGCCGATCACGCTGGACGCGCGGCTTGGCCTGGCCGTGGCTTCGGCCGACCTGCAGCCGCTGGTGATGGTGGTGTCACCCGACGCCGCCACGCGCAAGGCGCTTGAAGCGAAGGTTGCCAAGCTTGCGTGGTCGAAGGAGTTCAAGGGCCTGTGCGCCTATGCCAGCACCGCGGCGAGCACCGACGTGAAGTTGACGGGCGCGGGTGCCGCGAAGGATGCCGTGCTGGTGATCGAACCGGACATCTTCGGCGCATCGGGCGCGGTGGTGACCGCAGTGCCCGCAGGCGATGTGGACACCAAGCTGGCAGGCGCCATGCGCGACGCGCTGGCCAAGCATGTGCGCACCACCAAGTCGCGCGAACAACTCAAGCGCATGGCGTTGGCGCAGGGCATCTTCTTCGAGACCGGCATACCGGTGAGCGGCAAGAAGGAAGCCGAGGACCGCGAGAAGTACAAGCAGGAACTCGAGAAGCGGAAGGCTTCGGGCGGCACAGCACCGAAGAGTTGAGCCGAGGCGGCGTGCCGCCGCATGGATACGCTGCCGCGCATGCGCCGGTCGCTTCAACACACTGTCTGGTCGCTCATGTCCTGCATGGCCGCGGCTGTTGCTGCCTGCACCACGCCGCCAGCCGCACCCGAACCCACGCCGGTGTCAGAGGCAGAGCCCGGCACGGCCCAGTACGACAAGGACGTGTTCGAGACGCTGCTTGGCAATCACGAACTGATCCGGCGCGAGGTGAAGCAGCTGCCAAACGGCATCGAGGCCACCACCGAGTCGGACAACGCCGAGGTGGCCGCGCTGATCCAGAACCATGTGCGCGCGATGAAGGTGCGGCTGGAAAAGAATGCGCGCATCCGCCAGTGGGATCCGATCTTCGTCGCCATCTTCGACAACGCCGGCAGGATCCGCATGGAGATCGTGGAGACCCCCAAGGGCGTGCGCGTGCAGGAGACATCGGATGACCCCTGGGTGGCGAAGCTGATCCAGTCGCATGCCGTGATGGTGTCGGGGTTCGTGTCGCGCGGCAGCGAGGAGAGCGTGCTGGAGCATCAGCCGCCGGCGAAGTGACCGGCGCGCGATCGGCGGCAGGTTCACGCATGGCTCGTCCCCAACGCGGCACCTTCGACAAACGGGTGCGCTGACCAGGAACCGCATGGCGCAACCTCACGACAATCCCGCATCGACACTGTGGCGCCAACCGCTGTGGCTGGCTGCGTTGGCGCTGCTGATGGGCGCGGCGATCGCCGCACGCGCCTGGATCAACTTTGGATCCGCCGTGCCGCCGGGCATGGATGCGGGCTACTACGCGGTGCAGGCGCGCAGCCTGCTTGAACATGGGCGACTGCAGTGGAGCGACGTGCCGCTGGTGTTTGCGCTGGATGCGGCGCTGGCCAAGGTGGCCATGGTGACCTGCGGCTGGTCGGTGGATCAGGCCACCATGTGGTCGACGCGCGTGGTGGACAGCGTGGCGCAGCCGCTGGTGGCGTGCGTGATCTTCGCGGCCACCTTCGTGTGGAGTGGCGGACGCCGCAACGCGCTGCCGGCCGCCATCGCGGCTGCCGCCGTGGCCACGCTCAGCGCACCCATCCTGCGCATGACGGGCGATTTCGAGAAGCAGTCGCTGGCGATGGTGTTCATGGCCGCGGCGTGGGTGGCGACGGCGCGCGCGCTTGCATCGACCACACGCGGCGAAGCGCTTCGACGCGGCGCGATGGCGCTGGCGCTGCTGGCTTTGACCGCGCTCTCGCATGCAGGCACGTTCGGTGCCGCCGTGTTGGGTGTGGTGTTGACGATGATGGCGTGGGCCATGCGCGGCGGCGTGTCGCGCGCGCAATTGGTGCGCGCAACCGTGGCGGCACTGGTGCTTGGCGTGCTCATGCTTGGCGCGGTGTGGCTGCTGGCTCCAACCAAGGCGAACGCGCTGATGCAGGCGCCGATGAAGCTGTTCGGCAGCGGCGGGCCGGGCGGCGGCATGGGCGCGATGCCGCCGATGCCGGGTGGCATGGGTGGGCCAGGTGGCATGGGTGGGCCGGGTGGCATGGGTGGGCGCGGTGGTCCGCCGGGCCTCGCGCATCTGAGCACGATCGCGTGGTTCGCTGGGCTGATTGTGATGGGCTTTGCGCTGCGATGGGCCATTCGGCAGTCACGCGTTGGCAGTGGCAACACGCGCACTACGCGCGCCGATGTTGCACTGGCGATCGGACTCACGCTGACGGCCGCGTTCCTGACGCTTCCACTGCTGAATCCGGACTACGGCATGCGACTGTCGATCATGGCGCCGGTGCCGCTGGCGCTGGTGCTGGCGTACCTGCTGTCGATGCGGGGCGCTGCTGGTGCGGTGGTGCGCGGATGGCGCGCAGCTATCTTGCCCGCGCTATGCGGCGTGGTGTTCGTGGCATCGATCGCAAGCGGCGCCATCGCGGGCCGCGGGCCCATGGGCATGCAGCTGGTTTCAGCCGACAGCCTGTCCGAACTTCGCGGGTGGCGCGACGAGGTGAACACCGGTGGCCCCATCGTGGTGGCGGCGCGACATGGCGTGGAGTTCTGGGCCGCCTTCGGACTGGACTGCGACGCACGACTGGAGCAACTGAAGGCGACGGACTTCGATCGCTACAAGCGCCTGTATGTGCTGGTGCAGAAGCGCGGCGGTGGCATGCGCCAGATGCGCGCATCACCCAATGGCGACATGCCGCCCGACATGGACATGCCGCCCGATGACGACGAACGCCCCCCACCACCGCGCGGCATGCGCGGCCCGCCGGGCATGGGTGGGCCCATGACGCGCGTTCCGGATGGCGCGACGGTGGTGAAGGATGGCGAGTGGTTCACGCTGTACGAGGTGCCCGCGTCGGCACGCGCACAGATCGAGGCTGAGGCAAACCAGACCCAGCAGGCCACATCACCCCGCGGACGCAACGGCCGCCAACCGCAGCGCTGATCACCGAACCACGCGCGCGACGCCCCTGCATGCGCGAAGGCCGCATATGGCATGATGGGCGCGTGGCGTCATCCATTCCCACAATCATCGCGCCGGGCGCCGAGCGCATCATGCATGCCGGCACCTGGTGGCAGGTGTTCTTCTCGGAGCTCACGCCCACGCCGGGGCGATGGAAGTCCACGCTGCGAGCCACCGTCGCGATGATCGTGGGCATCGCGCTGACCGCGCTCGTGGGCGAATCGTCCTTCGTGATGTGCGCGGTGGCCGCCATGACCGAAAGCACGCCCGGCACCGTGCATTCGCCCTCAC
>CAIPQY010000485.1 GCA_903867275.1 uncultured bacterium
AGTCGGCACCGGCGATGTTGTCGCCGTACAGACCTGTCTGGAAGATCTGCGGGTTCCAGCTCACGCCGACGTCGCCGGTGAACTTCACGCTACGACCAACCAGGTACCAGTTCAGGCCCACCGTGCCGATGTTGTTCACGAACGCGTCGTTGGAGCCATTCTGCGAGATGTCGGCACTCGGCTCGTTGCCGGGGGTGTCCTCGGTGTTCATCCATTCCCAGCGCGCGAACAGCTCGACCGTGTCGCTGATGAAGTACGCACCCTGCACAAGGGCACCAAACGAGTTGATGTTTTCACGCCCACCCGGAATGCTGTAGGTCGTGTTCATCATCCAAGCACCGTAGATGCTTGCACCACCCAGATCCCACGTTGCATCCAGCGTCCAGGTCAGGAAGGTGGCGTCGGAGTTGCCGGATGCCGGCGTCGTGCTGGAACCCGTCGTGTCATTCACCACCTGTGTGTCCGTGAAATCCTGTCCACCACGCTGCCAGTTCAGGCCACCGCCCAGCAACAGGGCCGCTGCTTCGCCACGCATGCTGGAGAAGTCGTTCATCTGCTTCCAGTTGCCGAACACCAGCCAGTCCGCGCGACCCGTGAAGGCCCACTGGGCGGAGCCGACGCCCGCGTTGGTGTTGTTCTGATTGCCGGTGCTGGAAACCGAACCAAGGTTCGCGTTGTTCGCACCGTCGTTGTAGCTCAGGGCGGTGTGGAACTGGTCGTTGTGCCAATCCAGCTCAAGGCCCTGCGTCCAGCCGGTGCTGAAGAGCGTGTTCACGATGGATCGTTCTGCCGCAAGCTGGTACTTGCTGCTCACCAACCACTCGTGCAGGAGCGGGCTCTTGAATTGACCCACGCGAAGGCTGAAGCCGTTCCCGAGTTCCCGCTCGATGTAGGCATTCTCGAGCGTGACTCCGCCGGCGTAGTTGTCGCCACCCGACACACCACCACCTTCAGCCAACCTGCCTGAAATGCTGTTCGCGCCGGTCGCCGCGTTCGTACCGATCTCGTTGGAACCGAAGAACTGCTGGTAAGCCAACTCGATCTCGTATTGCCAACCCGGATCCACCACGTGGCCTGAGAAGGCAAGCTTGGCGCGACGCGTTTCAAATCCATATGCAGCCTTGGCGATGCCCTGGTTCTCGAATGTGTATGGCGTGTTTGGACCACTGCTGGCCGTGTCGGTTCGGCTGTTCTCCATGTCACGCGTGCTCAGCCAGTTGTACGCAAATCGGTTCTGCAGCTGGCCATTCACCTTCATCTTGAAGTTGCCATCCGGGCTGGCGATGAAGAAGCCGTCGTCGTAGCCGGCGGTGGCCGAGGTGCCCGCCAGGTTGGCGCGCGTGTCGGCGTCGCTCAGCACATCCTGCACCATGGCGCGGATCTCGGTGGCGCGCTGCTCGGTCAGCCAGTTCTCGCCCTTCTCCTGCATCAGGTCGCTCACGGCCTTCTCCAGTGCGGCGATGCGCGCGGCATCGTTGCTGGCAGCAGCGGTGGTCGTGGTAGCGCTGACGGTTGCATCAGCGGCGAAGGCGTTGGCAGCCAACACGGCAGCAGCCAGGGTTGCGGAGCGAACAGGGCGGGTGAACATGGACGCAATTCCTTTGATTGCAGGACTTCAAGCGGCACACAACCCGGACGATCCAGGCGCGGCGCATTGAATCAACATGACGCCATGACCCCGTGCATCCGACAGGTTGTGCACATTCACGAGCGTCCCCAAGGCAAGGCATGGGTCCGCAGGCCCGCGATTTGGTTGCGCAAGACGCCCCCACCACTCACCCCTGGCTTGACCCAACGATTGTCACCAAAGGAAAACCCCCCGGCCCTTGAAGGACCGGGGGGTTGAGTCTGAGTGAACTGACCGAACTACACGATCAGGATGACGCGATCTGCACAGGCAGATCAGAACAGGAGCTGCAGCTGGCTGCGGAACACGAGCTGGCCGCCGCCGTTTGCGCCTTCGGTGCGGTAATCAGCACCGGCGATGTTCTGACCA
>CAIPQY010000486.1 GCA_903867275.1 uncultured bacterium
CACTGACGCGGTTCCGGAACGAAGGCGCTCCAGAACGCGAGCAGCCCGTCTCCAAGGAACTTGTTCACGTAGGCGTTCTGCGCGGTCAGTTCGCGCGTCATGGCTCCCATGTAAAGGTTGAGCGTCTTCACCACATCTGGTCCGCCAAGCTGCTCGCTGATGGTGGTGAAGCCGGCCAGATCGCCGAACAGGATGGTGGTCTCCCGCTCGACGCCTCCCATCGAGAGCGCCTTCGGGTTCTGCGCAAGCAGGTCGACCAACTGCGGACTCACGCGGGCACGGAACTGCTTCTGGATGCGCAGCTTCTCACGCTGGTTGATCACCGCGACGGCGGCCGTGGCCGTGACCCAGCTGTTGAGTCCGGCGAGCACCGGTGCCGCCATCGGATACACGATGTCGAAGCGATCGAATCCCACCACGCCCAGCAGGCCGGCGTAGCAGGCAAGCAGCATCAGCAGCGCCACGAAGCCCGCGCCTGCACCGAACCTCGCCGCCACCAGGGCCGCCGTGAGCCCGAGCAGCACCACCGCAAGCGGACTGGTCCACGCGGGCGCGAATCGAAGCGTGCGCCCGTTCAGCATCATGTCCGCCGCGGCGATATGACCGAACACGCCCGGCGTGCGCGGATCGAAGATGGTGCTCACCATGTCGGCCATGGTGCCTGTCGCGGTGAAGCCGAAGAACACCAGCTTGTCACCCAGCAGCGTGCGCAGGCGCGCATCGCTTTCGGCCAGCTTCGCCTCGCCTTCGCGCACCGCGCCATGCAGCAGCCGCCACTCTCGCAGCGACGCGACGCTCACCTTCTGCTCCGGGGTCAACGATGGATCGTCGGCGGCCGCGGCGTAGTCGTTCTCCCAGATGTCATCCACCTCGCGCTGCAGCCGACCATCCGAGCGGGCCGCCTCGAACCACGCCGCATCCTTGCCGAGCAGCCCCGTGGCGATGTCGCGGCCAAGTGCGTCCAGGCGCGCACGCTGGGTCGCCATGCGCTGGCGGTTCTGTGCCTGCTCCACCAGACGACCGATGCTCACCACCGCATCATCGCCCTGCGCGTCACCGTAGCCGCCAAGCAGGCGCGTGGGCCAGTCGATGGTCAACTTGCCCTTCTGCAGCACGGCCGTCCGATCGCGCATGCGAAGCACATCGTCCTGCACGCTCAGGCTCTCGGCCGAACCGCCCTGATAGGCGAGCGCGGCAGCGAGGCCAAGCTGCGGCGCCTGGCCGAAGTCCGTCGCGAACAGCGGCGTCAATCGACGAAGCCTTCCATCAAAGCGATCCGGGTCTGCGTTCACCACCCCGAACATGGCTCCCGCCGCGGCGATTTCCGGAATCGGCGGAAGATCCTGCGGCGAGCCACGCGCCGCGGAGTCCGCCTTCAGCGATTTCTGGATGCTGCGCCAACTCTCGCCGCGCCGCCAGGCCCGCTCGAGCAGCGGTCGCTCGCCGAATGCACCCACCCGCTCGGCATTGGCGCCTCCGCCGAGCATCACCGCCACAAACGCGGGCAGATCCTTCGGAAGCGTGCCTGCATGCGAGAGTTCATCCAGCACCATCCAGGCGGCCAGACTCTTGAACGCGGCCGGGCGCTCCAGCACGCGCGAACGGAACGGCTCCTGCAGCGCGGCCTCGTC
>CAIPQY010000487.1 GCA_903867275.1 uncultured bacterium
CCTGGCGCGCCGTGGCAGTTCACCCAGAAACATGGCCACGATGGGGCGCATGTCCGGATCATCGTGAAAGTCGCCAAGAAGGGGTGGCTGCTGTGCGGCAGGTTTTTCAGGTGTTTCGGTGATTGGAGAACTCCTTGAACCCATGGCCAAAAACTGTGGTGAATCGCTCACACTTCATTTCGATACGTCATTTCCAAAACAAAATTCCTGCAGAATGGTGATTTTCAGCAAATGATTTGCCGATCCAACCAGTGGCCCGGTAGGATGGGCCTCTCGCACACGCCTAGCCGCGCGAAAGCGCCGCTACAGGAGATTCGACATGGTTCCAAAGCCGCCGCCCCGCGAGGGGCAGATGGGCTTCCTCTTCATTCCGCCCTACCGCATCCAAGGCGTCAGCGTCGCTGGCGAGGAAGCGGTGGTGCATGTTCCGGAACTTGATCTCGCATTCGACGTTGGTTTGTGCCCCCGACCGGTCCTGACGGCTGGAACGGTGTGCCTGAGCCATGCCCATATGGATCATGTGGCGGCCTTGCCGTACTGGTTCAGTCAGCGAAACTTCCAGAAGTTGGGTACTGGTCGGGTTTTGTGCCATCCACGCCTGGTGAAGCCGCTGGAGGCCATGATGGCCACCTGGGTCGATCTGGAGCGCCAGAAGACCCCCCACGAGATCGTCGGGCTGGAGCCCGGGGTGGACTTCCAGATCCGCCCCAACGTGTTCGTGCGCGGCATCGAAGTCAGCCATTCCGCCCCCAGCCTTGGATTCGTGGTGCTGGAACGGCGCAGCAAGCTGAAGGACGAGTTCCATGGCCTGCCACAGGACCGCCTTCGCGACCTGAAGGCGGCGGGCACCGAGATCACCAGGATGATGGAAATCCCCCTGATCGCCTACACCGGCGACACGGAGATGGGCCCCTTCCTGCTCCGGGACGAGTTCGTGAACGCCCAGATCGTGATCACGGAGTGCACCTTCTTCGATCCGGAGCACCGGGACCGTGCCAAGGTGGGCAAGCACCTGCACGTGGAGGACATCCGGAACCTGATCCAGACCTGGAAGGCGCCCAACATCGTTGTGGTGCATGTGAGTCGCCGCACCAACATGTCGTATGCGCGCGAGCGTCTGATGGAGGCGGCGGGTGAACACGCGGAGCGCGTGCACCTGCTCATGGATCACCGGACGAATCGGCAGCGATATGAGCGCCAGAGTGCTGCGGATGCCGCGGCACACGGGGCTTCATCTTCGGCCGAAACGCCGCAATCCCCGCAGTCCTGAATTTGTTCGAAATCGCGTTCTTTTCCTTGTTTTTCCGTTTGTCTGGTTTCATCGGAAAAGTCGGTTGACGACCTCGGGATCCCGGTCTATTTTCCCGACCCGCTTCAGCACCGGTAAATGCTGACGCGATTCACTTCCGTTCACTGAGCAGTTGCGTCTTCCGTCCCCGTCTGTATGGGTTTTCATGCAGCCACCGAAAGGTGGTTGGTTTCACTGTGCTGGAAAGGTCCCCTTGGTCATGCCGATTTCGGATGAAGATCTCCACACCGCGATGCACGCCTATCTGCGTCGCAACAACCCGGAGATCTGCAGGCATTGGTTCGACCGGATCGCCGTGTTGGGGATCGAGCGCGGTGTGCTTCGCCTACTGGTGGATGAGCCTGTCCGGTTGAAGTATCTGCAGCGCACCTGCCTGGCCGCCTTCACCGAGGCGGTGCAGTCGGTCACCGGCCAGTTGCTCGCCGTGCGTTTCATCGGCCCCGATGGCGTGGGTGGTGAGCAGCCGCAGCCAACCGGCAACCATTCCGCCGGCTCGATGAACGAGACCTCCGTGATGCTGGATGAGCAGATGGTGCTCAGTCCCGACTATTCATTCGACGGCTTCGTGGTGGGTCCGGGCAATCGCCTGGCGCACGCGGCCGCCATGGCCGTGGCCTCCAAGCTGGGCCGCGCCTACAACCCCTTCTTCGTGCATGGTGGCGTGGGTCTCGGCAAGACGCACCTGCTGCAGGCCATCTGCCAGCAGCTGCTTCGCCAGCAACCCACCGCGCGCATCAGCTACATCAGCTGCAGCACCTTCATGGACGCGTTCCATGACTGCGTGAAGGCGGGTCGCATGGGCGAGTTCCGTCACCGCTTCCGCAATGTGGACCTGCTGGTGATCGACGACATCCACTTCCTGTCGAAGCACGAGCAGACGCAGGAGGAGTTCTTCCACACCTTCAATGCGCTGCACCAGTCGGGCCGGCAGATCGTGCTCAGTTCCGACGCCGCACCGGCCGAGATCCCGGATCTGGAAGAGCGCCTGGTGAGCCGTTTCAACAGCGGTCTGGTGGCTCGCATGGAGCGCCCCTGCTACGAGACGCGCGTGAACATCCTGAAGGCGAAGGCGCGACTGCACAACCTGCAGATGCCGGACGATGTGCCTGCCTACGTCGCTGCGCGCATCGACTCGAACATCCGCGAGCTGGAAGGCGCGCTGACCAAGGTGCGTGGATTGGCCATGGCGACGGGTCGCGAAATCGATCTTGAACTCGCCAAGGAAGCCATCGGTGGCGATCCTCTGTCGCAGGGACGCGGCAATCCGCAGCCCAACATCCAGGCGATCCTGGATGCCGTGGTGCGCTACTACGACATCAAGCTCACTGATCTGCTTGGCAAGCGACGCCACAAGAGCGTTGCGTTGCCGCGTCAGGTGTGCATGTGGCTCGCTCGTCGGCACACGCGATACAGCCTGGAGGAGATCGGCGGCTACCTCGGTGGTCGCGATCACACCACCGTGCTGCATGCGATCCGGCAGGTGGACACCAAACAGACACGCGATGAGCGACTGAAGGCGGATGTGGACCGCATCCAGCAGGTGCTGCAGGCGGCACCAAACGAAGCCTGACGCTCGGTCCGTGGACTTATCAACAGCTCCTCGACATGCCACGCTGGGTCATGTGTGGTGTTGATTTCCTGTCTCGTTCG
>CAIPQY010000488.1 GCA_903867275.1 uncultured bacterium
CCCGAGGTCGCGGTCCTCGCCGATGCGCGAGACCACCTGGCCCAGGTCGCTCGCCAGCTTCTCCAGCTTGCGGCGCGGGCCAAGGCGCGAGACCAGCACCAGCTGCAGCGCAATGCGCTGGCACTCCTTGCGCACTTCGTGGAGTCCGTCCAGGTGCCCGGCATCCCATGGCACCGCCGCCTCGCGACGCGCGCGCCGCCATCGGCGCGAGATGGTCTCGGCAATGCCATCGGGCCCCACCGCGCGCAGGTCCACCGCGTGCATGCGCGTGCGCATGGCTTCCAGCTGTCCGCGAAGGATCGCCGCGGCCTGCTGCCAGTCCGCCGCCGCAGTGGTGGCCTTCTCCGGCGCCAGCACCGCCACGGTGATCGCCTGGATGCTGCGCCGCGACTGCCCGGGGAAGATCTCGCAGACGCTGGCGATGGTCTCGATGAGCACGTCGCGATCGCGCGTTGCCGACAGGCGCTCCGCCGTGGCGCGCACCTCTTCCTGCACGGCGCGCACTTCCACCGCGTCCACCGCGCCCTTGCAGAGGCTTGCCCCCGCACGGAACCGCTTCAGCGCGCGCCGCATCTCGTGCACGGCACGCCGGCGGCGTGGCTGTTCCCAGCTCGCCAAACCGTCGCATTCCAAGAGCGCAGCGTCGATCTCCGCCAGGAGCGCCCCGCGCAGCGACTCACCGAGCTCCGCCGCGGGGGCAATGCGCGCCGGCTTGCGGTGCGCCGGCTTCGGCACCTCCGCGAGCGCGTCATCGGGCGTTCCATCGGTGTTGACCTGTTCCGCTTTCTCCATGACTTCACCCGTGCGATGCCACGATCGACGCAATGCCAGCACCACCGAGCACCAGCGAGACCACGCCGTTGAGCGTCGTGAAATGCTTGGCGAATCCGGCCGCACCACCGGTGGCGAGCAGCACATGCTCCATGGCGATCACCGCCGCCGCCACGCCGACCGCCACGCCGAAGCCGGTGCCGAGCGCGACGTCCGCGCGCCAGAACGCCACCAGCATCAGCACCGATCCCACGTGCATCGCCCGCGAGACCCACGCTGCGCGCGTCATGCCGAGCCGAGCCG
This sequence comes from uncultured bacterium, assembly GCA_903867275.1. Classification (GTDB taxonomy): domain Bacteria; phylum Planctomycetota; class Phycisphaerae; order Phycisphaerales; family SM1A02; genus SYAC01. The sequence continues at coordinate 1,075 of CAIPQY010000488.1, forward strand.
GAATGCTGTGCAACCCATCACGCATGTCAACCGCCACGTCCTGCATGGCGTAGAGCACGTCGAAGCCGGCCACCCAGAGCAGCACCGCGCCCGCCAGGAGCCACGGCGCCGCGCCTGTCACCGCCTCCGGCCGCACGGCAAGCGCCGCCGCCACCGGACTGATCGCCAGGCTCGCACCGAGCCACACGTGGCACAGCATGGTGAAGCGCTTGAAGAGCCCGTACGCGCAGATCCACGCCAGTACCGGCAGCGAGAGCACCACCGGCCACGGGTTCCCCTGGAGCAGCGCAAAGAGCGCGCAGCAGCCCACGAAGAGCGCGCCCGAAGCCGCCAGCGCGGCCTTCGCCTGCGCAGGTGCCACGCGTCCGGCAGGGAGCGCGCGGCCCGCGGTGCGCGGATTGCCGGCATCGATCTCTCGGTCAAGCAGCCGGTTCGAGACCATCGCCGCGGTGCGCGCAGCGACCATGCAGCCCACCACCAGCGCGGCGGTCAGCGCAAAGCGCGGCCAGTCGATCGGCCCCGGCGGCAATGCCACGAACGCGC
>CAIPQY010000489.1 GCA_903867275.1 uncultured bacterium
CCACCAAGCCCTACGGCTGCAGCGTGAAGTACGGCAAGAAGGACTGAGTCGGCCGCAACAGTCTGTGCAAACGAAAGGAGCCCGGCCGCAAAGCCGGGCTCCTTCTCTTTTTCGCTCGTTCGTCGCTCAGCCCTGACCGGTCGGCATGATCACGTAGGTGAATTCCTGGCCCACGCGGAACACACCCGGCTTGTTGGGGGCCTTCATCTCCAGCGTGATCTCGGGGCTGTCCACCAGGCGCAGCGCCTCGGTGACATAGCCCGGGTTGAACACGATGTCGAGCGGCTGGCCCTGATAGCCGGACAGCGGCATGCTGATCTCGGCCTCGCCCACATCGGGCGAGCTGCCGCTGATCTTCAGCTCGGTGGCGGTGAAGCCGAGCTTCACGCCCTTCGACTGCTCGGTGGTCAGGATGCCCGCGCGGCGCACGCTGGCCAGCAGCTGCTGCACGTCGCAGGTCACCTTGCGGTCGTGCTCCTTGGGGATCACGTCCTCGAATGGCGGGAAGGTGCCTTCGATCAGGTTGGTCATCAGGCGCGCGGCCTCGGGGCCTTCGCCCACCGTGAAGATCAGTCGGCCTTCCACGCGCGACACCTGCACCGCGTCATCGGGCTGCGAGGCGAGGCGATTGAGCAGGTTCATGGCCTTGGTGGGCACGATCGCGATGGTGTCGCCGTCGTTGGCGGTGGTGCAGTCGCCCTTGGTCACCACCAGGCGACGACCGTCGGTGGCCACCAGGCGCAGGCGCTTGCCCTTGCGCTCCATGTACACGCCGCCCATGGCGAAGCGCGTGTTCTCGGTGGCCGCCGCGAACACGCTGCGCACCACCAGGCGACGCAGGGTGTCGGCAGGCACCACGAAGTCGGCCTTCACCGCCGCGTCCTTGGTGGACGGGAATTCCTTCGGATCGAAGCCCAGGATGCTGAACTTCATCCGGTCGGCCTTGATGGTGAGGGCGTGCTTGGACACCTCGAAGCTGATCGTGGCGCCTTCGCACTCGTTCACCACCTCGGCGAGCTTCTTGGCGGGCACGAGCGCCTCGCCGGCTTCCTTCACCTCGACGGCGGCCACGGGCACCTCCACCGCGATGTCCTTGTCGGCGGCCTGCAGCGTGAGGCGGCCGTCCTTGGCGGTGAGCTTGATGCACGAGAGGGCGGGCACGGCGGCGCGCGTGGCCACCACCTGCTGGGCGAGTTGCACCGCCGCCGCAAGGACGGCCCGGTCGCAGATGAGTTTCATTCGGAGTGCCTGTCTGCCATGGGTTGGGGAGGGCGGCACCGTCGGCCGCGAGGGGCAGTGTAGCGGCGGCCGGATTTTCAGGGGAAAGCGGCTGGTGGCGGCGCGACCGTCGTGGCTCGCCCGTCTACGCTTGCTGCCAATCCCATGGTGCTTCGCATCCTTCGATTCGTGAACCGCGCGTACGCCTTCGTGGCGTTCGCCATCTATCTGGTGGCCTTCGTGGTCGCCTCCATCTGCGTGTTCACCTTCCCGTTGGGAGCGCTGGCGCTGGTGGTGCTGGGTGTGCTCAGCCTCGCCTTCGTGGCGCTGGGTCGCGATGTGCTGCAGGCGCTGGAGCGGTGGATGTCCCGCGGCGCGTTGCGTGCGGGTCGCTGCCCGGCCTGTCGCATGGGCCCGGTCGATGCGGCAGGCGCCCCGGTGGTGTGGTGCTGCCGCGGTTGCGCGGCGCGCTTCGAGGCCGATGGTTCGCAGATGCAGGCGCAGGAAGCCGCGGCTGAAGCGGACGGTGAAGCCGACAGCCTTCGCGCGGCGTGAGTCGCGCTCGCACTGCGTGCGCCCGGTTCAATCCACCGTTCAATCAATCTTGGCGTGGGCCAGCAGCTCTTCGCACTGCTTGGCCAGGCTGCCGTGTCCGGCGAACACCACCATCTCGCCGCGCGGCATGATCTCCAGCACAAGCGGGGCGCCGTCGCTGCACAGCGTGAGGCCGTGATTGCTGTCCTTGGCGGTGTGCAGCAGCGTCTTCACCAGGTCGCGCAGCGTGTGCGCGTTGGCGGGGCCGAACACCAGCGGGTCGCGCTTGTTCATCTCGATGCTGGCGCTGGTGTCCACCTCGCGCCACGCGGCGTTGCCGGCCATGCCGTCGCTCACCGCGTCGAAGATCTCGCGCCAGCGGCCCACGGGAATCGCGTAGGTCTGCTGCAGGTGCATCTTGTGCACGATGGCTTCCACGAAGTTGGCCACCGCACCGCGCGGCACGCGGCGGATCGACTTCGGCAGATCACCCACCTCGGGGTGATCCTCGGTGGCGATGTCCATCACCACGGCGGCGTCGCCATCGAGCTCCAGGCGCAGTTCCTTGGGGGAATCGACAACCTTCACCACACCTTGGCGTCGAAGATCGGCCCACGCTTCGTCGAGATCGATGAATTCCACTTGTTGGCTCACATGCCCCGTTGTGGGGCAGGGGTGCAATGTAGCCGCAGATCGATCCGTGGGAAGTGCTCGGGGGCAGGTAGGATCGGCGCCGTGCGGACGATCCTCTTCCTGTGCACGGGCAACACCTGCCGCTCGCCGATGGCCGAGGCGATCGCCCGCCATGCGCTCGATCATGGCGAGGTGCCGGGCGTGGAGGGCAATGTGCTCGTGGTGAGCGCAGGCCTGGCCGCCGGCGACGGGGTGCCCTACAGCGAGGAGACGCTGGGCGCGCTGGAACAGCTTGGCATCGCCTTCGACGGCACCAGCAAGCGCGCCAGCGCCGAGATGATCCGCAAGGCCGATCGCGTGTTCTGCATGACCGAAGGACACCTGCGTCAGGCGCATCGCCTGCTGGGCGACGACGAGCGCTCGAAGGGACATGTGGAGCTGCTCGACCCGGAGGGGGATGTGGAAGATCCCATCGGGCACGGCGAGGCCGCTTACCATAGGCTTGCAAAGCGCTTCCGCAAGTTGATTCCGCGTCGGTTGGCCGACGCGCTCGTGCAGCGCACCACCCCGAAGGCCTGAACTCCATGAAGGTTGCGCTGGGATCCGATCACCGAGGCAGTCAGATGGCGCAGGCGCTGCTGCATCAGCTGCGCGCCGAAGGCCATGAGGTGACCGTGATGGGCGAGTGCAGCGGCGCCAGCTGCGACTACCCGGATGTGGCGTGGGTGGTGGCCAGCGCCGTGGCGAACGGCCAGGCCGATCGCGGCATCCTGATCTGCGGAACGGGCATCGGCATGTGCATCGCCGCCAACAAGCTCAAGGGCATCCGCGCCGCGCTGGCGCAGGACGAACTCAGCGCGCAGCTGAGCCGCACCCACAACGACGCGAACGTGCTGTGCCTCAGCGCCGACCTGATCGGTCAGACGCTGGTGAAGCGCATCGTGGACCTGTGGTTCCGCACCGCCTTCGAGGGCGGTCGGCACGAGCGACGCCTGGGCAAGATCGTCAAGATCGAGAACGGCCAGAACCCCGCGGCCTGATCGGGTTCAGGCGCCCGACCAGCGGCGCGCCAGCTCCACCAGCGTGCGCACGCCCCAACCCGTCGGACCCTTCACGAACTGATCGCTGCCGCTCTCGCTGCTGGCCACGCCGGCGATGTCGATGTGGCACCACGGCATCTTGGGCTCCACGAAGAAGCTCAGGAACGCCGCGCCCTGGATGGGGTGCGCCATGCGACCGGGGTTCGAGTTCAGGATGTCCGCGCAGGGGCTGCGCATGTACTCGCGGTGATCGTTCCACAGCGGCAGGCGCCACACGCGCTCGCCGGTGGATTCGCTCGCTTCCTCCACGCGGCGGCGCAGCGCGTCGTCCTCGCAGAAGATGCCGGCGCTGAAGTGGCCCAGCGCCACCACCACGCCGCCCGTCAGGGTGGCCATGTCGATGATCGCGGTGGGGGCCAGCTTCTCGCAGGCGTAGCTCAGCGCGTCGGCCAGCACCAGGCGGCCCTCGGCGTCGGTGTTGGTCACCTCCACCGTGATGCCGTTGTGCATGGTGATGATGTCGTCGGGGCGGTAGCTGTCGCCGCTCACCATGTTCTCGGCGGCGGGCAGCACGGCGGTCACGCGCATGGGCAGCTTCATGCTGGCGATGGCGTGCATGGCGCCCAGCACGTTGGTGCCGCCGCTCTTGTCGTACTTCATGCCCACCATGCCGTTGTTCACCTTCAGCGAGTAGCCGCCGGTGTCGTAGGTGATGGTCTTGCCAACCAGCACCAGATGCTCGTTGCGGCAGCTGCGGGCCAGCTTGCGCGGGCGGTATTCCACGATGATCAGGCGCGGCTTCGCTTCGCTGCCCTGACCCACGTTCACCAGGCCACCCATGCCCAGGCGCTGCGCCTCGGCGAATTCGATCACCTTCACGCGCAGGCCAAGCTTCTTGCCAAGGGTGCGCGCCTCGCGCGCCATCCACTCGGGGTTGCAGATGTTGGGCGGCGTGGCGCCCAGTCGACGCGCATGGTTCACGCCGCCGGCGATGTGCAGGCCATCTTCCATGCCTTCGGCGAAGCCCGTGTCGTCACTGGCCAGCACCAGCTTGGCCAGCGCGGCGGGGCGCTTGCTGGCCGTGCCGTCGAAGAAGTCCACGCGCCACGCGGCCACGGCCAGACCTTCGGCGAACGCCTGACCCAGCGTGCGTGCGTCGAAGCGGCGCTTGTCCAGTCCCTCCGGCGCATGCACGGCCAGCGCGCTCACCTCGCGGCGATGCAGCGTGCGCACCAGCTTGGCGGCCGCGGTGCGGAAGCGCGCCACGGTGAAGTCGCTGCGCTTGCCAAGGCCCATCACCATGTCGCGCGCACCGGCCGGCGCGCACTCGCCCAGTTCGGCCTTGAAGCCGGGCACGCTCAGCGCCACGCCCAGTGCGGCGCTGCCGCGGGCGCCCTTCGGCGGCTTCTCGCCATCGAAGGTGAAGTGGAGCTGAAGGGGCTTGGCGGCGGTTCCGGTCTGGATGGTGCGGTACATGGTCGGACGAGTGTAAAGCCCGAGCGTTTTTCCGGCGAGCGGCGCGTGGCTAGCCTGCGTGCATGCAGGCAAGGTGCCGAGTGCTGGTGGTGGGCGGCGGTCACGCCGGCGTGGACGCCGCCGCGGCCGCGGCGCGCGCACTTGGCGACGGCGCCGATGTGTGGATGGTGAGCATGGATCCCGCGCGCATCGGCGCCATGAGCTGCAATCCGGCGATCGGCGGCCTGGCCAAGGGCCAGATGGTGCGCGAGGTCGATGCGCTTGGCGGCATCATGGGCGTGGCGGCGGATCACGCCGGCATCCAGTTCAAGGTGCTGAACTCCAGCAAGGGCCCGGCGGTGCGTGGCCCGCGCGCGCAATGCGACAAGGAGGCCTACCTGGCCGAGGTGCAGCGGCTGCTCGCGGCGCATGGCGTGCGCGTGGTGCAGGGGCTTGTCGATCGTTTGCTGGTGGAAGCGGGGCGGTGCGTTGGCGTGCAACTGCATGAGCCCGCGCGCATGTGGTGCGCCAGCGCGCAGGCGATCGAATGCAATCGAAGCGGCGAGCGGCGCGCGATGCCGGTGTTCGTGCCGGATGCGCACGCCGAATCGGCGGGCGCGGTGATCATGGCCGACGCCGTGGTGCTGACCACCGGCACCTTCATGCGCGCGTTGATGCACACGGGTGAATCGCGCACCGCCGGCGGTCGCGTGGGCGAGGGCGTTGCAGCCGGCATCTCCAGCGCGCTCACCGAACTCGGCTTCGAACTGGGCCGACTGAAAACCGGCACGCCTCCGCGCCTGCGCCGTGGCACCATCGACTGGGAAAGCCTGCCGCCGCAGCACGGCGACGATCCGCCGCAGATGTTCAGCTTTCTGCCGGCCTCGCACATGGAGTCGGGGCGATTCCCCAAGCTGCGGCAGGTGGAGTGCAGGCAGACGCACACCACGCATGCCATGCACGAGCTGATCCGCGCCAACCTGCATCGCGCACCCATGTACGCGGGCGCCATGGAGACCACGCAGGGCCCGCGCTACTGCCCAAGCGTGGAGGACAAGGTGGTGCGCTTCGCCGACCGCGACAGTCACGGCGTGTTCCTGGAACCCGAGTGCCTGTTCACCGACGAGGTGTACTGCAACGGCATCAGCACCAGCCTGCCCGCCGAGATCCAGGCGGAACTGGTGCGCAACATGCCCGGCTGCGAGCGCGCCGAGGTGCTGCGCTGGGGCTACGCCGTGGAGTACGACATGGTGTGGCCGCATCAGATCGATGCCACGGCGCAGACCAAGCCGGTGCCGCACCTGTTCCTTGCAGGGCAGATCAACGGCACCAGCGGCTATGAAGAAGCTGCGGCGCAGGGGCTGGTGGCGGGCCTGAATGCCGCGCGTCTGGCGATGGGGCAGCCGCTCGCGCGCATCGGCCGCGATCAGGGCTACATCGGCGTGCTGATGGACGACCTGGTGGTGCGTCAGCCGCGCGAGCCGTATCGCATGTTCACCAGTCGCGCCGAGCATCGCTTGAGCCTGCGCAGCGACAACGCGGATGAACGACTCACGCCGCTCGGTCGAGAGTGGGGGCTGGTGAATGACGCGCGATGGAGCGTCTTCTCGCAGGAGCGCGAGATGCTGCAGGGCATCCAGAAGGCGCTGGAAGCTGCACGCATCGAGGGGCAGAGCGCGGCACTGTGGGCGCGTCGACCCGATGCAACGTTGGATCAGCTTTCGGCCGTGCTCGCTTCGCCACCCGACCGCGCCAAGCTTGATCGCGTGATGACCGATCTGCGCTACGCCGGCTACCTCACGCGCCAGCGCGCCGAGATTCGAAGGCAGCGTGAGAGCGAGCACGCGCCGATTCCTGCAGGCTTCGATCCCGAGCAGGTGAAGGGCCTGCGTTCGGAGGCGCGCGAGGTGATGCGCCGCTTCCGTCCAGCCACGCTTGGTCAGGCGTCGCGCCTGGCGGGGGTGAACCCCGCCGACGTGGCGCTGGTGGCGCTGTGGCTGCGTCGCGGTACGCTTGCCAAATGATCTACGCCGCCGTAGCTCAACTGGTAGAGCACATGATTTGTAATCTTGAGGTTGTCGGTTCAAGTCCGATCGGCGGCTGTTTTTCCGGTGGAAGAGGCATCGCGTGACGGTGAAGCATGTCTCGCTGCGCGTGCGCGTGGCGGCGGTGGTGGCCCTCGTGGCTGCCGTGGCGGCCCTCATCATGGGCATCCTGGGCATGCGCATCATCCGCGGTCAGATGCTGGAGGCCACCGAGTGTGCCGCCTCCGATGTGGTGTCGATGCTGGCGGTCCAACTGGACGACAGGGGATTCACGCCGTCGCGCATCCAGGCCAATCCCGCCATCCGAGAACAGGCCCGTCAGGTGCTCAGCGACACGCTCAAGCGTCTTGCGGCGGTGAATTCCAACTGGAAGTCCGCGAGCATCCTGTCGCCTGACGGCAAGGAATGGCGACTGGTCGTCGCAGCCAGTCACGGCCCCGCCGGTGAGGTGCTGCATCGTGAAGGCGATGTCTTTCCGATCGAGGCCGAGGATCCTGAAGAGACTCTTGAAATCGGTCACTCCACGGTTGGCTGGTACCACACGGACGTGGAAGACTGGTTCGGTTCCGCGACAACGCTGAAGGACAAGTCCGGCATCGTCGCGATGGGCATGCGCATGTCCGAACTGCGAGAGTTCTTCCTGCAGGTGCTGGAACTTGCACTCGCTTCACTGGCGCTCGCCATCGTGGTGGGTGTCGTGCTGGGGTGGTGGGTATCGCGGCGCATCGTGCAGCCCATCGAGCAGGTGCGCGCGTTCGCCGCCAGCGTGGATGCCGGCAATTTCAAGGCACGGCTTGCCGAACACGGCCCGCCCGAGATCCTGGCCCTGATGCAGGACATGAACCGGATGGCGACCAGCCTTGGCGAGCGCGATGCACTGCTGCGCCGCAACAAGGCACTGACCGGCGAGGTGCGCAGTCATGAGTCGCGCATGGCGGCCTTCGAGGCCATCGAGGTGGACTTCGCGGAGCTGGGTGACCTGAACCTGCTCATGCGTCGCATGCTTGAAGGTGTGGTGCAGGTGCTGCCCTGCGAGTTGGCTGTCGTGCTGCTTGGCGATGGCAATCGCATGGGAGTGAGTCACGCGCGCTGTGGCGGCGATACGGAACTGGCGCGCGTGCTGCTCGGGCAGTTCTGCGTGCTGCCGGACACCACACTGTCGAATCTGCGCTCGGGCATGGATCACGCGGAGCCGCGGCTGGCCAACACGGGCATCGCTGCATTGAGCGGGTCTTCCCATGCCGATCGCCCGGCGCTGCTCGTGCCCCTTCGATCGGGCGGGGGCGACCTGCTTGGCGTGCTGCTGGCGGCGGATCCCCGCGCGCGCGACGGATCCTTCCGCGAAGCGTTCACCGAACAGGATGCCGCCAACCTGCGCCACTTCTCCACGCTGATGGCCATGTCGCTGGAGCGTCAGCGCTTCACCGATCGGCTGCTCACGCGCATGATCCGCATGGCCGAGACCCGCGATCCCCGCGAGACCGGCGCGCACGTGAAGCGCGTGAGCGGCGTCAGCATGGAGCTGTTCGAGGCATGGGCGCAGCGCCACAACCTTCGTGACGAGGATGCGCAGTTCGCGCGCACCACCCTGCGCACGGCCAGCATGCTGCACGATGTGGGCAAGGTGGGCATCAGCGACAGCATCCTGAAGAAGCCCGGCAAGCTCACGGACGAGGAATACGCGGCCATGAAGCGGCACACCATCCTGGGTGCCGCGCTGCTGCCGGGTGACGGAGCGCAGGACGAGGCCGCACGCGAGGTGGCGCTGCACCACCACGAGCGCTGGGACGGCAAGGGCTACCCGGGCCAGGTGGACATCAAGTCGGCGCATGGTGACATCGAGAAGTTGCTCGCCTTGCCGCTGCCGACCACCGGCCTGAAGGAATACGACATTCCGCTGTTCGCCCGGATCGTGGCCATCGCCGATGTGTACGACGCGCTCAGCAGTCCGCGTGCGTACAAGGAAGCGTGGCCCGAAGCGAAGGTGATCGAGACCATCAAGGCCGACGCCGGCACGGCGTTCGATCCCGAATTGGTGCAGATCTTCGTGGAGCGCTACGACCGCATCCGTGCGGCGTGGAGCATGCACCCGGACAGCGCGAACGAAGACGCGTGATGTAGTGGCCGCCGTGGCCCGCCATCATCGAGTCGTGGACTGTTCGGCGCGACCCAGCACCAGCACCGTGAGATCGCGATCCGATTCGATGGCGAGCACCTGATCGCCGAAGCGCTTCGCAAGCGCATCGGCCTGATCCGTGCTGATCACC
>CAIPQY010000490.1 GCA_903867275.1 uncultured bacterium
CGTCAACGTGGCAATCACCGGCGCTGCCGGCCAGATCGGTTATGCCCTCGCCTTCCGCGTCGCCTCCGGCGCCATGCTCGGCCCGGACCAGCCCATCAATCTCCACCTGCTCGAGATTACGCCCGCCCTCCCCGGCCTGCAGGGCGTGGTGATGGAACTGAACGACTGCGCCTTCCCGACGCTGAACCAGGTCATTGCCACCGACGACGCCCGCGTGGCGTTCAAGGACTGCGACGTCGCCATGCTCGTCGGCGCCCGCCCGCGCGGCCCCGGCATGGAGCGCAAGGACCTGCTGCTGGCCAACGCCCAGATTTTCTCGGCGCAGGGCAAGGCCCTCGACGAAGTGGCTTCGCGCGATGTGCGCGTGCTGGTCGTCGGTAACCCGGCCAACACCAACGCCCTCATCGCCCAGCAGAATGCGAAGTCGCTGAACCCGGCGAACTTCACCGCCATGACCCGTCTCGACCACAACCGCGCGCTGTCGCAGCTGGCCGAGAAGACGGGTTCGCACGTGAACGACATCCGCCGCATGACCATCTGGGGCAACCACAGCGCCACGCAGTACCCGGATTTGTTGCAGGCCACCGTCGGCGGCAAGGCTGCCGCGTCGCTGGTCGATGAGAGCTGGACCCGCGAGACGTTCATTCCCACCGTACAGCAGCGCGGCGCGGCCATCATCAAGGCGCGTGGTGCTTCTTCGGCCGCCTCCGCCGCCTCCGCCGCCATGGACCACATCCGCACTTGGGTGCAGGGCACCGCGGAAGGCGATTGGGTGTCGATGGGCATTCCCTCGGACGGCAGCTACGGCATCGCCCCGGGCGTCATCTACTCGTACCCCGTCACCTGCAAGGACGGCCAGTACAGCATCGTGCAGGGCCTCGAGATTGACGCATTCAGCCGCGCCAAGATGGACGCCACGCACCAGGAACTGCTGGAAGAGCGCGACGGCGTGAAGGACCTGCTGTAAGGCTCAGCCTGCTTCTTGTGGGAAGCAGCTTGCTGCCGACTCCCCACGCGACTGTAGGAGGCAGCTTGCTGCCGACTCCAAGAGTCGCGAGCAAACTCGCTCCTACAGGTGGCATGTTCGGTCGCGAGCAAGCTTGCGGTTTTAGATGACGTGTCGGGGTCGAGCGCGCGCCAGAGCGCCGACGCGAGCCACCAGCCTTCGGCTATAGTCCACCGCAGCGGGTCCATCATTTTCCATCTGGACCGGGAGCGACCATGCTGCTGACACTGTTCTGGCTGCTCACCCTGCTGGGCCTCCTGCTAATCCTCACCTATCGCCACAGCAGCCTCCGCGCCGCCACGGTGGCCCTCGGGCTGTGGTTGGTGTTGTGGGTATCCCTGCGACAACCCCATGGCGTACTGCCGCTGCTCGCTGCTGCGGCCTACGCCGCCCTGCTGGCCTTGAACCTCAAGGCGCTGCGCGTGGCATTCATCAGTCGCCCGTTCCTGCGCCTCTACAAGCGCCTGCTACCCACCATGAGCAGCACCGAACGCGA
>CAIPQY010000491.1 GCA_903867275.1 uncultured bacterium
GCGAACGGTCAGTGCACCATTCCGGCGGCCGCCGCAACCGGCGTGACGCAGGTGGCTGCGGGGTACTACCACAGTCTGGCGCTGAAGAGCAATGGATCGGTGATCGCGTGGGGAAGCAATGTGGAGGGCCAGACGGATGTGCCCACCAGCGCCACCACCGGTGTGACGCAGATCGTGGGCAGCTACTCGAACTCGCTGGCCCGCAAGGCGGATGGCTCGGTCATCGAGTGGGGTGATCCCAATTCCCGTGTGGCGCTGCTGCCCACGGCATCGCGCAGTTCGGTGATCCAGCTTGGTGCAGGCGGATTCCATGGACTTGCGGTGGTTGCCGCGCCGGTGATCAGCAGCTTGACGCCCGTGTCTGGATCGACGCTGGGCGGTACCACCATCACCATCACCGGCACCGATCTTGCGGGCACCACGCAGGTGAAGGTCGGTGGTGTGTCGGCCACGGGCATCGTCGCAACGGCCACCTCGGTGAAGGCCGTGACCGCGGCCAGCACGGCGGGCGTGAAGGATGTCGCCGTGACCACCGCGGGTGGCACGGCCACGCGCGCGGCTGCATTCACCTCCGTGGTTCCGTTGCCCACGATCGCGAGCGTCAGTCCCGCGACGGGTCCGGCGAGCGGTGGCACCGCATTCACGATCAACGGCAGCAATCTCAACGGTGCGACCAGCGTGAAGGTGGGTGGTGTCGCGGCGACCGCACTGGTCATCTCGGCCAGCTCGATCAGTGGAAAGACGCCGATCGGCGCCGCTGGTGCGCGGGATGTGTCGGTGACCACGGCGGGCGGTACGGCCACCAAGGCGGGTGCATTCGTGTACGTGGCATCTCCGACGATCGCGAGCGTGTCGCCCAGTTCCGGTCCGTTGGTTGGCGGCACGGCGATCACGATCGCCGGCGCCAACCTGGCCGGTGCAAAGGTGACGATCGACGGCGTTGCGGCGACCATCGTCACCGCAACGGCTGGATCGATCAGCGCCAAGACGCCGGCGGGCACGACAGGCGCGAAGAGCGTGGTGGTGACGACGGTCGGCGGCGTGGCGACGAAGGCGGGCGCGTTCACCTACGTGCCGGTGCCCACGATCGCCAGCGTTTCGCCGAGCGCGGGTCCGCTGGTCGGCGGCACGGCAATCATGATCACCGGTGCAAACCTGACTGGTGCTGTGGTGACGGTGGACGGCAAGGCGGCGACCAGCGTGGTTGCAACGGCCCTGTCGATTTCTGCGAGGGTTCCAGCCGGTACGGCTGGTGCGAAGAATGTGGTTGTGACCACGGTCGGTGGGTCGACCACCAAGGCTGGCGCGTTCACCTACGTGCCGGTGCCCGCGATCGCAGGCGTGTCGCCCAGCTCAGGCCCCATGGTGGGCGGCACGAGCATCACCATCACCGGCACGAACCTTGGGGGCGCCAAGGTGACGATTGACGGCAAGGCCGCCACCGGCGTGGTGGCGAGCGCTGCGTCGATCAGCGCGACGGCTCCAGCGGGCACCGTTGGTGCGAAGAGTGTGGTGGTGACGACGGTCGGCGGCGTGGTGACGAAGGCGGGTGCCTTCACCTATGTGCCGGTGCCCACGATCGCGAGCGTGTCACCCAGTTCCGGTCCGTTGGGTGGCGGCACGGCGATCACGATCGCTGGCGCCAACCTTGCCGGTGCAAAGGTGACGATCGACGGCGTTGCGGCGACCATCGTCACCGCAACGGCTGGATCGATCAGTGCGAAGACGCCGGCCGGGACCGTGGGCGCGAAGAGCGTGGTGGTGACGACGGTCGGCGGCGTGGCGACCAAGTTGAATGGATTCACCTACACGAGTTCGTTCACGGGCGACATGCCGGTGGCTGGAGGTGACTCGGGTGCGCCTGCGCGCGGCGCGGGATCCGAGCACGCCTCGGCTGGGCATCGTGGCGGTGATGCGGCGAGTGCAGCACCTGCCGCCACCGACGCCGAGGGCGATGCCCACGTGATCGAGGCGCCCATGGGTGTGCAGCGATACCTGCAGGTGATCACCATCCGTTCCGAAGGCGATGTGTCGTGCGACACCGCTCCGGCGGCCGGAGCATCGGTGGTTGACGCGGCGCCGCAGGACACCGTCGATCCAGTCGATCTCGATCAGAACGGAGAGGCCGACCTGTGCCAGCTGCGTCGCGGCGATCTTGATCTGAACGGCACGGTGGATCAGGACGATGCCACGCTGCTGATGCAGTTGGTCGGATCGGATCCGGTCCTCGGCATCGGTGATCTGGATGGTGACGGCTCCATCGACAACGCGGACATCGCCGTGCTCCTGACCAACTTTGCGTGAACAACCACCTCGGCATCGTGGCCGTAGAATGCGGCCACGATGTCCGAGGTCACGCAAGCACACGATGATCGACTCGCACGCGCCGTGCAGGTGCTCGGTTCCGGGCTGATCGATCGGGCTGTCGTGGAGTGGCTGCAGGACCAGCTGGTGGAGCTGCATGGCAGGGCGGCGCCGGCCATCCGGCGGTTCACGGTGCAGTTGGTGAACGATGGGGTCATGTCGCAGTTGCACGCCCGTCACATGAACGATCCGACCACCACCGATGTGCTCACGTTTGCGGACGGAAACGAGGTGGACGTGGCGGTGTGCGTGGATGAGGCCCGGCGTCGCGCCGCGGAACTGGGCCACGATCTTTCCCGCGAACTGCTGCTGTACAGCCTGCATGGCCTGCTGCACGCGGTGGGATTCGACGATCGTGAGCCCGCCGACTTTGAACGCATGCATGCCGAGGAGGATCGGCTGCTCGCCGCGATCGGCATCGCCGCCACCTTTGCGCCGAAGGGCGGCCCGGCATGACGCTGACCTGGCTCTCGCTCGCGGCCGCCGCGGTGCTGCTGCTCACCACGCTTCTTTCCGCGATCAACCTTGCCCTTGTGCAGGTGAGCGACTCGGCACTGGAGCGGCGACTGGATCGCGTGGGCCGTCTCGAGTCCGCGCGCTGGATCTTCGCGCGAAAGGATCGCGTGGATCATGCCGTCGCCTTCCTGCGAACCATGGGCCGCATCGGCTTTTTCGCGCTGGTGCTGATGGAAGTGGTGGGTCGTGACGGCACCATGGCCTGGTCGCCTGTGCTGGGGTCATTCGCCTTCGCTGCCATCCTGCTGTGGTTCTTCACGAGTGTGATCAGCGCAGCGGTGGCGCGGCATGCTTCGGCGGGCCTGCTTGCGGGTACGCTGCCTGCGCTTCGCTTGTTGGACATTGTGCTTCGTCCGCTCACCGCACCCGCCGAACTGGTGGA
>CAIPQY010000492.1 GCA_903867275.1 uncultured bacterium
CGGCCGCATCGAAGGGCTTGATGCGGATCGGGCGACCGCCGATGTCGCGAGCGCCGCCTGCGCCCGGATACACCTCAAGTGCCTCCACGGTCTGCGCCGTCGCTCCCACGCCAAAGGTGAATGGCGCGAAGATGCGCATCTCCCCCGCCATGGCCGTCTGGAACCAGCGCGTCCGCTCATCGGGTCGCATGAAGGGACCGTTGATGTCGTCCCGCTTCAGGGTGCCCCACAGATAGCGGAAGTACGGCTCCCACTTGCCGTTCACCTGCACCAGTGGGTCGCTTTGCTGCGGTCGACTCGGACCTCCCGGTCCGAACACATCCACCTGCGGACCATCGGCCATCTGGAAACCAAGCCACGGCCCCATGTTCAGCGACATGCCTGGCGCGCCATAGAAGTACGGCGACCAGAACGAACGCGCATCCATGGACGTGGCGGTCGACTTGGGATCGGTCATGCGCACGCCGAGGCTCTGCAGCATGCTTGGCGAACCGTCATCGTGGCGCGGCGACACGGTCGGATCCTGCGGCGTGGGGCGACCCGCGTAGCGATACGGGTCGAACGCCATGCCGAAGCCGATGGAACTGGTCTGTGGCGTCTTGAAGCCCGCGGGGTTGCCACCGTCGGACGGATCGCGCGGATCCACGTTGCCAAAGCGGAAGTTGCTCTCGTTGTCGAACAGGCCAGCGCGGGTGTCCGTGCGCGCGAAGTTCAGGCTGGGCGCGGCGGTGTACGCCAACTCCGGCTCGGCGGTGACCAGCGCAAGATCAGCGGGCGTGAAACCGACGGTGGTGCGGCGATCGAACCGCGTGGCCACGTTCAGATCCAGCATGCTTGCGTTGTCGACCACGCTCACGCCCACCACGGTGCGCACATTGCGCTCCTTGCCGGTGGGCGCCAGGAACCAGAAGCTGTCCGTGAAGCCGTCGCCGTCGGCATCGCAGAAGGTTCGCGCGACGATGTTGCGCGGCGTGCCTGTGATGTACTCGTCGCTTGGCGGCACGGGATCGGCATCCGGGTCATTGGTGCGACCGATGCCGAGCGGGTCATCCAACTTGATGAAGTTGGGAAGCATCAACGAGTTCGCCTGCGGAAGGATCGCGGCCTGGTAGCCCGAACGCGTGAACCACGCATTGCGTCGCTTGGTGAATTCCGACACCCATCCTGCGTCCGCATCCGTGGGCTTGGCCGCGGTCACGGGAATGCGCAGCGGCACCACATTGGGCAGCCACTGCTCGTAGGGCGTTCCAAAGCCGTCGAGATTGCTGCCCATGCCCTCCTGACGCAGACTGTTCTCGATGTCACCGATGTCCGTGACCAGACGCCATCGGTTGGTGGCGGTCGGGATGAACGAAAGATGCGGCCAGTGGCTGAAGAACGATCCGCCCGGCGTCGCGACAAAGTTGCGTGCGGTGGGCGTGCCGATGTCGGCCACGCGCACAGGCTCGGTGCTGCGCAGCCAGCGTGTGTCACCGAAGCCCGGGTTGCCCGGCGGGTTACCGTAGATATCGCCGTTCGCGGCCGTTCCGCCGTTGTACCACCAGGGTGTTCCCGCAGGACTGCCACTGTTCGGATTCGTGACGGGCGCCGTGAAATCAGGCCAGTTCGTCCACGGGATCACCGCGTAAGGCGCGTAGTTGAATCCGTCCGGAAATCCGTCGGAACCGGCGACGAGCCTGCGCATGTCGCCGGGCTCGCGCGAAGACGCGTACGCGGGATCAACCACGTTCGAGATGCGATCCGCCGGCGAGGCACTGCCGATGCGCGGCGGCGCACTCTCGATGCCGTAGCGAACCGACTCGGGCGGCGGCGGAAGGCGATTGCCCGCACTGTCACCGCCGACATAGTTGCCGGCCCCCGTGGGATCGATCGGCTTCACGAACAGGTGCAGCGCGATCTCTTCGGCGAGTTGCTTGCCCACGATGTCCGAGCGACGCGTGCCCCCCGCCGTCTCCTGCATGGCGCTGGCCGTCACGCGTTGCGACCGGGTGCGCGTGAGATAGGCGGCCGCAATCAGCGTGAGCAGCACCAGCATGGCGCTGACCAGCACCAGCGCGTTGCCTCGACGGCCATTCAGGATTCGGTGTGGTTGCATCATGGGGAAACGGGGGCTGGGAGATCAACGATCACCTGGAAGGTGCGTCCGGTCTCCATGGTGAGCTTGGGATCGTGCAGCGTGTACGTGAAACGCAGCGCCGTGGGCCAC
>CAIPQY010000493.1 GCA_903867275.1 uncultured bacterium
ATCCTGCGCCTTCAGACCAGGCACCGCGGCGGCCAGCAGCGTGCCGGTCGCATCCACCAGCGGCAGCGGCACCACACCATCACGCATGTGGATGGTGACCACGGCCGAGGGGCCGTTGGCACGCGCATCGCTTGAAGCCGCCGTGAGCACGGTCACATCAAGCACATCGGGGCGTCGACGCAGCACCTCCTCGACGCGGGACACGGAGGCGCGCAGGCGACGCTCGCGCGCCTGCTCCTCAGTGAGGAAGGGATTGTCGGCACCGCTGAACCAGTTCGATGCATCGGTCGCGCTGCGCGAGGCCATGGTGGGAGCCGGCTCGGGTGTGGTGGCAACCGAAGCAGTCGGCGCCTCGCGCTTGAAGGCGACCACCGCCACGGGCAGCACGGCGACCATCACCGCCCCGGCCCAGGCCAGGGGTGCGTTGCGGACGGAATCAAACAGGTTGGTGTGGAAACTCGGCTTCACAAGGGCCTCCATGCCCAGCTAGGCGAACGGACAACGGAGTGTTTCGACCGTTTCAGCCCCCCCCATGCAATTTCGGACCGCCGGAGTCAGCGGCGCACCACCACCGTGCGCGTGATGGTCTCGGGAACCCCCACCCCGCGGGAGCTCAGCACCGTGGGAACCGCGATCAGGGGCGACAGCATCACCAGTCCCTTGAACAGGTTGCGAATCACATGCCGCCACCAGACCGCCGGCACGCCATCCTGACCGAGCACCGCCCCGCCGAGCAGCCGCTTGCCCAGCGAACGGGCGCCCACCGCTTCCTCGATGGCACCGAAGCCCACCGTTCCGATCGTCATGAACAGGTAGGGCATGGCGTCAGCCAGATCGAGTGACCAGAACGGCGGCACGAGCAGGCGCTCGAAGTCGGCGTCGAAGGCCAGCAGGGCGGCACCGCCCGCGGGCGCCGCATCGATCAGCAGCGCGAGCAGTCGCTGCGCCTTCGGCATGATCACCAGCGAAACCGCCGGCGCAGCGTCACCAGCGACGCTGCGAACCAGGAAGGCGAGCATGAGTGCGCCCAACGACAGCACGCCGAGCACGGGCACATGGAACCAGCGACCTGCGACCGAACGCTGTTCGGCAAGCTCGGACCATGGCGAGAACCCGTCCGCGCCCGCCGCGCACTCCGCCCAATCCACCTGCGCGCCGCGCACCCGCACCGCCGCGAAGCCATCGCCCCAGGGCAGCACCGTGGCATCGGAAGGCGCGGGCGCAAGCCCC
This sequence comes from uncultured bacterium, assembly GCA_903867275.1. Lineage (GTDB taxonomy): Bacteria > Planctomycetota > Phycisphaerae > Phycisphaerales > SM1A02 > SYAC01. The sequence goes on from CAIPQY010000493.1 coordinate 1,231, forward strand.
TGAAACACGCCCATCTCGACACGACCCACCATGCTTGGATCGCCAACGACCGCCGTCATGCGCGTGCCACCGCGCAACGCCACCGCGGTGGCGGGCAGTGACAGCGGCATGTCCTGCCACGCGTCGGACACCCGCTTCCAGCGGCGCGCTTGCCCTGACTCGCCCTGCCACACGAGCCACATCGCATCATCCACCGTGCACAGATCGCGACGCCCCACCTGCTGCGCGGCGTCCGGCAGCGCGATCGGCCTCCACTGATCCCCCGCCAAACGAAGCGCCTCGTGCGCGTCGGGCACCAGCACCCACACCGTGTCATCGATCGCGGCGGCACTGACCACGGTCGGCGCGGGAACGCTGGCGCGCAGTTGCATGGCCGCAGGCACCATGAACGCGAGACCACTCGCCGGATTCCAGTCGGCTCGCCCGGTCACCACCTCGCAACGCTCGCGGTGCGCGAAGAACACCCAGACGCGATCGCCGAACGCCGCGAGGCCCGTGGGTTCGTCGTCGAAGCTCGCTGCGATGTGACGAACAGGATTGCGATCGCTGGCCGCCTGCGCCACGACCCGATCGACATGCTCCAGCAACCACTGCGGTCCCTGCTTGCGGATCCACCATGCATGCGCGGAGGAACTGGCGGCGATCGGTGCCTGAGGCAGCGCATCGTCCGACGACGCGCATGCAAGCATCAACGCGCCCAGCAGCATCCAGCGCAACCAGGGCGCGGCGGCCCGCAGCGCGGACGGTGCACGCGTCATCGAGGATCCTTGGTGCCCTGCTCACGCACCACCACCGGCCGCATCACCTCGATCAGCACGTTCAGGTTGAACAGTCGGTCCTTCAGGCGCTCGGGATTGGTGCCGGGCGCATCCCAGAACACATCCCATGCCGCGCCGCCATCGCCCTGCATGCGAAGCCGCGTGGTGCCCGCCACCTCGGGCCACGCGCCGGGCGGCAGCGTGGCGATCTCCACCGACATGGGGCGCGAGAGCTCGCTGCTCGCGATCATCACGCCGTTCGCATCGAGCAGCTCGACGAACGTGGGAAGCGCGCCCGGCTTCGACACACGCGCGCGGCTGGCGCACCACGAACCGATCGGCTTCGAGATGTTCCATGAAAGCCAGCGCGTGCCGTCGGGCAAGGCGTCGCCCAACTGCGCCGACGCCGGCCACGCGCGCGCAGCAAGCAGTTCCATCACGCTGTCTGGGCCAGCGAAGGGCAGCGCACTGTCCTTCGGCTCCACGCCGCGCGGCCCAAGCGTGAGGCGGCTGGGGTCGGCCTTCGGCTCGAAGATCCACCACTGCGTGGCATCGGCACCCGCCCACGCGATGCGCTCGCCAACCTTGTCCGCGCGCAGCGCCATGCGTTCACCGCCATCGCGCCACGCGAGTTCCACCTGCGCCTGCTCGAAGTGGCTGCCCTGCTCGTCCTTCCAGCGCAGTTCGGCGCTGCCGCGACTGGCGAACGACTGCAGCGACTTGGCGCGCTCCTTCTGGGCATGCACGAATTCGGCCGCGCTCGCCGCCGGCTGCTGCGTGGGCACGGTTGCGGGCTGCGCGGCGCAACCACACAGCGCGCCCGCCAGCACCAGCGCGATCCACTCACGCATCGAAGGCCACCACCGCACCAAGCTCATCCGACAGCGCGGCGATCGCCTCTTCATCCAGCTGCGGGCGCACCACCTCGGTGGCGGGCGCGCCCTCCTCTTCGCCACGACGCGAGAACAGCCAATGCTCCACGCCCTGACGATCCTCCACGCGCAGGTGGCGCAGGCGCTTCTTGCGAAGCAGGATCATGGCGAGCAGCCAGCGAACGGCCACGCGATTGGGACGCGCGTCGTCCACCAGACGGTCGAACACCTCCTCGATCGCCTCATCATCGAGCACGAGACGCTTGCGCGCATCGGCCTCGGGCATGATGGTCTTCCACCAGCACAGCAGACCCTCGGGTCGCGCGCCATCGTTCCATGCCTGCAGGCTGAACTCCAGTCGGGCGAAGCCGCCCTGCTCGGTCTCGCGCACCGCGGTCATGCATGCGGTGCCCGCGGGAAGTGCGGCGCCGGTGGCAGCGCATCGAAAGGTGGGCTTGCCGACGGGAATCGATGTGGCATCTCGGCTCATGTTTGCAAATCCTAGCGATCCGGGCCGCGGGTGCGTGGTACAGTCGGCCCGTGTTCGACCGTCTGTTCCAGCTTTTCCGAGGAAGTGATCCGCTGAGCGTGGCGGTGGAGCTGTCGGTCATCTTCGTGGGCGTGCTGATCGCGCTGCGATTCCTGCAGGGAACGCGTGGCGCCGGCGTGTTCAAGGGCGCCATCATCCTGGTGGCGGTGCTGCTGCTCGGCATCCGATTCGCGGGCCTGTTCAGCGAGAGTTTCGCGCGCCTTCGCTTCCTGAGCGAAGGCCTGCTGGGCGCCATCGCGGTGTTCCTGCTGGTGGTGTTCCAGCCCGAACTGCGCCAGGCCATGGTGCGCATCGGGCAGACCATCGTGCCCAGCGAGCGGCGCAACCTGGACCCACTCGTCGACTCGCTCGACGAGGCCGTGGAATTCCTCAGCCGCAACCGCTTCGGCGCGCTGGTGGTGATCGAGCGCGGCACAAGTCTGGCGGGCCTCGCCGGTCAGGGCGTGCTGATCGATGCGCGCGTGAACGCGCCCACCCTCGAGAGCATCTTCTGGCCAAGCAGCCCGCTGCACGATCTGGCGGTGGTGATCCGCGGCGAGCGCATCGCGGCGGCCAGCGTGCAGTTGCCGCTCACCGAGGAAACCGGCACGCTGCGCCTGGGTGCGCGCCACCGCGCCGCCATGGGCGTGACGGAAGAGAGCGACGCGCTGGTGGTGGTGGTGAGCGAGGAGAACGGCGCGATCCGACTGGCCGAGAACGGACGCCTGAGCGATCCGATCAAGCAGGTGGACTTCGCCGATCGACTGCGCGAGAAGCTGAGCCGCCCGAAGCGCCGCGGTCAGGGCACGATGCTCGGCGCAATTTTCGGAACCGTGGGTGGCGTGGATGCACCCGCCGTGCCAACGCCCGAGCCCGCGGCACTGGATGCGGCGGCCAACGCCACCGAAGTCACGGCCGAGGCGGAGCATGAGACGCCCGCCATCGACTCCGACGAGCAGCCCGAGAGCCGGAAGATCGCCTGACATGCGCAAGGTGCAAAGCTTCATCTCCACGCTGCTGGTGGCCGCGATCGCCACGCTGCTGATCTGGACATGGGCCGCCGACCGCACGCGTGAAGTGCGCACGCTCACCGGCACGGTGCTGCTGCGACCAGCGGATGCCACCAAGCAGTTCGTGGATCCGGCGCAGCCGCAATCGGTGTCGCTCACGCTGAAGGCGAGCCCCGCCACCATCACCAAGCTGCAGACGCTGCTCGAACAGGGTCTGGTGCTGCCGATCGGCTCAGGTCCGCTCACCGGCGAACCGGGCCAGCGCATGCTGGATCTGGCGCCGATCATCGATCAGTGCCCCGAGGTGCTGGCCACCGACGCATCGGTGGTGTCGGTGCGACCGGACCGCCTGGAAGTGCGCGTGGGCGCCATGGTGCCGGTGCGCATGCCGGTGGTCGCGGCCGCCTCGCTGGTGATGCTGCGCGGCGACGCCGATGTGCAACCCGCCGAGGTGCAGGCGCTGGTGCCCGAACCCGCCGCCGAAGCCGCCAGCAAGGAACAGGCTGAAGCCATCATCGATGCCAAGGGACTGCCCGACGGCACGCAGCATGTGGTCGATGCCCCGCTGCGTCTTCCCGACTCGCTGAAGCTGGCACCCAGTCAGGTGGTGTTCACCCCCGATCGCGTGAAGGTGAAGTTCACCGTGGCGGGCAAGAGCCGCTCGTTCACGCTGCCCACCGTGCGCGTGGAAGTGGCAGGCGCACCGGAAGACCTGAAGGGCTTCGAGGTGTCGTTCCCGGACAAGGGCGACATCATCCGCGACGTGGTGCTGAGCGCACCGGGCGACGCGCTGCTGCCGATCGAGAACGGTCAGGCGCGCGTGGTGGCGGTGGTGCACCTGTCACCCGAAGAACTGAGCAAGCGCATCACGCAGAAGACGGTCAGTGCCTGGGTGGTGCCACCCGGCGTGCAGGTGGAGAGCGCCGGCGGGCAGCGACCGAGCGAAGTGATCGTGCCGCTGAAGATCGAGCCACGCACGGTGCCTGCTGCGGAGCCGGCGGGACCGGCGGCGGGTGCATCCGCAACCCCCGGCTGACGCGATTCACTCCCACGCGTGGCGGCCGTGATGGGGCCATTTCGGATCGGCTGCTCGGCGAGCTACTCTCTGCCTCCCATGGTGCCCCACTCCGCCCATCGACGCCTGCTCACCGCCCTGCTGTTGACCAGCATCGCCGCAAACGTCGCGAGCGCCGGGACCACGATCGACGACTTCAACGACAACGCGATTTCCACGAGCAATTGGAACACGGCGAGCACCAAACAGTCGGTTTCGATCGTGGAAGCGAACGGACGGCTGGAGTTCCGATCCAACAACGATGCCACCGCTACGAATGCCGAGGAGAATTACGCCGCCGTCTCGAGCACATGGGGCATCGGAACGCAGAGTGATTTCCAGCTCCAGATGCGCCTCAACTTCCGGCGCCAGACCCCTGCAGGTGGCCATTGCAGCAGTTCCAATCTTGCAACCAACTACACCGGCCTGCTCGCCCACCTCACTTCGGTGGATACGCCGCTGCAGGCGGGTGGCGTGAACGATGGATTGGCCATCTCGCTCGGCAGCTTCATCGACTCGAACTCCGGCTGTAACTACCGCATCCTCACGATCGAGCGCCTGAGCGGCGGCAACACGACGGTGCTTCGTCAGTTCGCCGGGTTCGGCGACAACCTCGAGCAGTACATGCCAACCTACGACCCGAGAGTCGTATTGAATCTTCCAGAGGGCACCGCGACCGGCTACCTGTCCTACTCGGCGACCACCGGCGTGCTTCGCTTGTCGTTCTTCTCGTTCGCGGACAGCAATGCGATCGCGATCGCGCTCCAGAATCCGTCACTCCCGCGGCCGATGCGATTGTCTTTGGGTGGATTTGCCAACGGGCCCATCAAGGCGCTCGGGGGCAGCAATGCCTGGTTCGATGACCTCACCCTCGCGCTGGGACAACTGAGCCAGCGACCGACAGGCCTGACGGCATCGCAGGGCACCTCGACAACCGCCGTCAACCTCACATGGACGGCCACGCCGAACGCGACCAGCTACAAGGTGTATCGCGCGGGATACTTCCTCGGCACCAGCGGCACGACGAGTTACAACGACACGACGGCACCGGCCGGCTCGAACATCAGCTACTTCATCCGCGCGGTTTCCCCGGGGGGCGACTCCGAATCGAGCAGCGTGGTCACGGGTTGGCGCAACCTCGCGGCTCCGACGGGACTGGTTGCCAGCGACGGTGTCATCACGACCGGCGTGAACCTGAACTGGACGGCGGTGCCGGGTGTGCTGGGGTACAAGATCTATCGATCGACCGGAAGCGCTGCGCCGACCTTCTCGTCCAACTGGAACACCAACGCGTGCGTGGACAATTCCGCGGTCGCTGGCACGCTTTACAACTACGCCATCACCGCCGTCACCGCAGCGGGTGAAACGGTGCTGAGCGCCATCGACACCGGTTGGCGCAAACCGCTGCCGCCCGCATCGGTGACCGCCACGGATGGAACCAGCCTGTCCGGCGTCACGATCAGCTGGCCTGCTGCAACGGGTGCCGCCAGTTACAAGGTGTTCCGAGCGATCGGCACCGGTACCGCCGAGCAGATCGGCATCGTCACCGCGCCGACGCTCACCTACACCGACACCACCGCGGTGGGCGGAACGCTCTACAACTACTCGGTGAAGGCGTCCGGACAGACTGGCACCGGTGATTCCGATGCCAGCGCCGTGAACGCCGGTTGGCGACAGATTGCGGCACCGGCTGGACTGGCTTCGACCTCCGGCAGCAGCACCACAGGCGTGAACCTGTCATGGACCAGCGCCACGGGTGCAGTGAGCTACAAGGTGTTCCGTGGTATCGGTTCCGCATCGGCGCAGGTGAGCACAAGCTCCACCACGACCTATGCAGATGCTTCAGCTGTTCCAGGCACCATCTACACCTATGCGATCAAGGCCGTGTCGCTGGGCGGAGACAGCGCCGCGAGCGCGACGATCAACAGCTACCGCGGGTTGAGCGCCCCGCTCTCCGTTGCCGCAACCGACGGCACGAGCTCCGCCAACGTCACCGTGACGTGGGCAGCCAGCACTGGAGCCACCGGCTACAAGGTCTTCCGAGCCATCGGCAGCGCTGCAGCCTCGCAGATCGGCCCCACCACGACTGCGCTCACATTCGCCGACACCACCGCCGTGCCGGGCACGATCTACAACTACTCCGTCAAGGCTTCAGGTGTCACCGGTGTCAGCGACAGCGTGGCCAGCGCCTTGAACGCCGGGTATCGCGGCTTCACCACACCCGCTTCTGTCGCCGCAACCGACGGCACGAGCTCCGCCAACGTCACCGTGACGTGGGCAGCCAGCACTGGAGCCACCGGCTACAAGGTGTTCCGCGGCGTAACGCTGGTAAACACCGTGTCCGCTCCGGCGACTTCGTATGCCGATGTCGGGGGCGTGGCGGGCACCGTGTACGCCTACACCGTGAAGGCCGCAGGCCCCACCGGCGTGAGTGACAGCCCCGCAAGCATCGCCGACAACGGCTGGCGCAACCTGCCTGCCCCCACCGGCCTCATCGCCTCCGACAACCTCACCACCAAGATCAACGTGAAGTGGAACGCCGTCACCGGCGCCACGGGCTACAAGGTGTACCGAGGCACTTCCGCGGGCTCGCTCCCGCTGCTCACCACCATCGCCGTCGGTACCACGATCACCTTTGACGACACCACCGCCGTCACTGGCACCACCTACACCTATCGCGTCACCGCACGAAGCGCCGCAGGCGAGAGCGCACAGAGCACGGCGGACACCGGCGTGAAGGTGGCGGGCTTCACCACCGCGGACACTTCCAAACCCACCGATCCGGGTGATGGCAGCTATTCCCCAAACACCACCGAGGCGGTGACCGAGGAACCCGAAATCGCCCCCATGGGCGTGCAGCGCTACCTGCAGGTGATCACCATCACGCGCGATGCCACGCAGGCATGCGACGTGGCGGGCGACGCGCAACCAACCGCTGGCAACACGACCGAGGGCGAGGCCACGGACGGCGAGAGCGCAGATCCCACCAACGCCCCCGCCATCATCGACCTCGACCAGAACGGCGAGCCCGACCTGTGCCAGCTGCGACGCGGCGATCTGGACCTGAACGGCCGTCTGGACGAAGCCGACCTGGCCCTGCTGCTCACCATGATCGGCGAGGAGCCCGTGCTGGGCTTCGGCGACCTGAACGGCGATGGCGTGATCGACGGCAGCGATGTGCAGGCGCTGAGTG
>CAIPQY010000494.1 GCA_903867275.1 uncultured bacterium
CGCCAAGTACAACCAGCTGCTGCGCATCGCGGAGCACCTTGGATCCAACGCCGTCTACGGCGGTCCATCGCTCGCCTGAGACATGGCCATCACACCGGACGATTCATCCAACGATGCGTCGACTGCGGATCCATCGGATGCCGTCGGGAAGCTGCTCGCCGTTTCCAGGCGGCTCGCCGAGACCGGCGATCTGGCGCAGGTGCTGTCCACCGTGATCGATGCGCTGCGCGATCTGCTGCACGCGGAGCGCGCGACGGTGTTCGAATACGACGCATCCACCGACCAGCTGTTCACCCAGGTGGCGCATGGGCTGGGTGGCACGGATGGGCCGGGCGTCATCCGCATTCCCGCCAATCGCGGCATCGCGGGCGCCGCGGCCACCAAGCGCGGCGTCGTGAACATTCCCGACGCCTACGCCGACGAACGATTCAACCGCGAAGTGGATCTGAAGACCGGATACCGCACGCGCACCATCCTCGCCGTGCCGCTGCTCGATCACGAAGGCGGCATGGTCGGCGTCGCGCAAGTGCTCAATCGGCGAGGCGGACCCTTCACCTCCGCCGATGAGCAGATGGCCACCGGCCTGGCCGCGCAGGCCGCCGTCGCCATCCGCCGCGGCCGCCTGATCGAGGATCGCATCGCGCGCGAACGAATGGAGCGCGACCTGCAGGCCGCCCGAAGCATCCAGCAGAGCACCTTCCCGACCGCGCTGCCATCGCTCGGTTCATGGCAGATCGCGGCCGCCGGCGAACCGGCGGAACAATGCGGTGGCGATGCCTTCGACGTGGTGCCGCTTGCGGGCGGCGAGATCATTGCGCCCGAGGATGCCGCGGACGAACTGGTGCTGCTCATCGCGGACGCCACGGGCCACGGCATCGGAAGCGCGCTCAGCGCGATGCAGGCCCGGGCCATGCTGCGCCTCGGATTGCGGCTCAGGCAGCCAATCGAGCGCATCGCCTCCGAGACCAATCGGCAACTGTGCCAGGACCTGCCGATGGGACGCTTCGTCACGGGATGGTTCGCGCGCGTCGATCTGCGCACGGGTCATGTGGCATGCATCGCCGCCGGTCAGGGACCGATCCTGCGCTACCGCCGGGCGGACGACGCCTTCGACACGCTGCCGACGGACCTCCCGCCCATGGGCGTGATGGCCGACGATGTGCCTGCTGAACGCACCACGTTCGTGATGCAACCCGGCGACCTGCTGGTGGCGCTCACCGATGGCTACTTCGAGAGTGAATCCCCTGCCGGAGAGCAGTGGCAGCAGGAACGGTGCGAAGCGCTCATCCGCTCCATGCGCGACGCCTCACCCGAGGCCATGCTGCAGGCGTGCAACGCCGTCATGCAGGACTGGTGCAAGGGCGCGCCTGCCGCGGATGACCGCACCGCCATCATCCTGAAGCGCCTCGCCTGACCGGATCACTTCGCCCGCAGGCGCAGCACGCCGTCGCGACGGTCGTTCGGGTCGTCCATCGCTTCCCGGAACGCGATGGCCGTCTTGCTCTTGCCGAACCGACCCTCCAACGCGCCGAACGCCTCGCGCGCTGCAGTGAATTCGCCGCACGCGAAGGCCTGCACCGCTTGTTCGGTCATGCGGATGCGCTCCGTCGGATCGGCATCGATGCACACCTCATGCAGGTCGATGGGCACGCTCTGGCCCACCACCACCACGCGCCCGAGGCTGCACACCGGCAGGCCGCTCGACCGCGCAGCCACCGCGGTGGTGCCATCGATCAGGATGCTGGTTCCGAACTGCTTGTTCGCGCTCTCGAGCCG
>CAIPQY010000495.1 GCA_903867275.1 uncultured bacterium
CCTTCAGGTCGGCAACGCGTGGCGCCTTGTGCGAGGTGCCGGTCGCGAAGCACTCGAGCAGATCCTGCAGGTCGTTCGGCAGCACGGTCTCGTCCAGCGACACGCTGATGGTGCCGTCCGTGAACGCGCGCAGGTTCATGCGATGCGCGCGCGCAGCCTCGTGCACCTTCTCGGCGGTGGTGCCGTTCAGGCGCACGTGCACGGTGTCGAAGAAGTCCTTGGCGATCACCTCGTGGCCCAGCGCCTTCACGCCGGCGGCCAGCGTGGCCGCGGCGGTGTGCACGCGGGTGGCGATGCGACGCAGTCCATCCGGACCGTGATAGATGCCGTAGAACGCGGCGATGTTGGCAAGCAGCGCCTGCGCGGTGCAGATATTGCTGGTGGCCTTGTCGCGACGGATGTGCTGTTCGCGCGTCTGGATGGACAGGCGCAGCGCGGGACGACCGTGCGAGTCGCGGCTGACGCCGATCAGGCGACCCGGCATGCGGCGCACGAAGGCGTTCTTGGTGGCGAAGTACGCGGCGTGCGGGCCACCGAAGCCCATCGGCACACCGAAGCGCTGCATGGATCCAAGCGCCACGTCCGCGCCCAGTTCGCCCGGCGGCGTGAGCAGCGTCAGGGCCAGCGGATCTGCCACCATCGCCACCAGCGCGCCGGCAGCCTTCACCTTGGCGATCACGCCGCGCCAATCGGTCACGCGGCCGTCGGTCGACGGATAGGCGAGCAGTGCACCGCAGTAGTCCTTGGCGCTGAAGTCGGTGGTGTTCGCATCACCCACCACCAGCGTCACGCCCAGACCCTTCGCGCGGGTCTCGACCACGGCGATGGTCTGCGGATGGCAGTCGGCGCCCACGAAGAAGGTCTTGCGCTTGCCATCACCGGCACCCAGGCACAGGCTCATCGCCTCGGCCGCCGCGGTGCCTTCATCAAGCAGGCTGGCACCGGCCACTTCCATGCCGGTGAGCTCGGTGCACATGGTCTGGAAGTTGAGCAGGCTTTCCAGTCGACCCTGCGCCACTTCGGCCTGATAGGGCGTGTACTGCGTGTACCAACCCGGATTCTCGAGCACGTTTCGCAGGATCACCGTGGGCGTGATGCAGTCGTTGTAGCCCATGCCGATGTAGCTGCGGAACACCTGGTTCTTCTTCGCCAGCGCGTGGATGGCCGCAAGGCACTCCGCCTCGCCGCGCGCCTTGAAGCCACCGTTGTTGGTGGGATCGCTGATCATGAGGCCCTTCGTGCTCAGGATCGAGCCCGGCACCGTGGCCTTGGTGAGCGAGTCCAGGCTGTCGTATCCCAGGAACGTCAGCATCTCGGCGATGTCGGCGTCGCTGGGCCCGATGTGCCGCTGCGCGAAGGTGTCGAGCGGCTCGAGCGAGGGGGTGGAGGCGTGCAGGTTGGTGGGCGACTTCTCGAGCATGGACATGGGGAACGAGTATAGAAGCGCCATCCTCCATTTCTTCCTGCAACCATGCCGGAATTTGGCTCTATCCTGTTCGTCTCATCACCCGAACCCGGAGCCCGCATGCCATCGATCCGCCAGCCATGGAATCTTCTCGCCCCCGCCCTGATCGCTCTGGGTGCGGCGGTGCCCTTGGTCGCGCGGGCGCAGGATTCGGCAAAGCCCGCCCAACCGGATGCGAAGGCGGCGGCGCCCGCCGAGCAGAAGGCCGCGGATCCGACCCCACCACCGGCAGGCCGCCTGATCGAGGGTGGTTCCGTCAATCCATACACCTATGAACCCAAGGGGGTCGCCCCCGACGCCAACGACCCCGCCCAGGCCGATCTGCAGAAGTCGCTGCAGGCCATGGGCCCGGTGGCCATCGAGTGGTATCAGCATGTGCAGACGCTCTCGAACCCCTTCTTCGAGGGTCGTGTGCCGGGTTCGCGCGGCAACGACCTGGCCGCCGAGTACGTCGAGTTCTACATGAAGCAGATCGGGCTGGAGCCGGCATTCAAGCAGGCCGACGCAGCCGGCAAGGATGCGCCCTCGTGGCGGCAGCCCTTCACGCTCGAGGGCGGCACACCCAAGGTGGAGAGCAGCGCGGTCACCGCGGCGGGTCAGGCGCTCGAGCGGGGCAAGACCTATCAGGTGATCGGTTCCAGCGGCAGCGGGGCGGTGAACGCGCCCATCGTGTTC
>CAIPQY010000496.1 GCA_903867275.1 uncultured bacterium
ACATAACGCGAAGTGGTGACCGCCGGAATGCGGTAGGTCATCTTCTTCATGTCGCCCGAGATCGAAGTCCAGGTCGTGCTGTTCCAAGTCTTAACCACAGCAGCGCTGGTGTTCTTGGCAGCAGCCGGAACCACCGACAGGTCAAAGGTCGTGCCGTCAGCCTTCAGCCAGTTGGTGTTCTGCGGCCAGGCACCCGAGTAGTCCGCTGCACCGGGCGTCTTGTAGCCCGTGACCAGACCCTGGATCACATCGACGTGGTCCAGCACCGGATAGTTCAGCGGCTGAGCCACCGAGATCTGCGCCAGCGACGGGTTGTTGAAGGTGTACGGCGAGCTGCTGGCGCCCGACGGGTCACGCACCACAACCGTCACCACCAGTTCGCCACCGGAACGGATCTTCAGCTTCTCGCCCATGGTCGCGCAGCCGGCGCTGTCGGTGTCGGTATTGTTGGTGGCAGCGGCGACCGCAATGGCCTCAACCGCAGCGTTGCTCTTGGGAGCCGTCGGGTAGGACACGCAGACCACGAAAGCCAAGCGGTCGATCAACTGGCCGCTGGCGGCGAAGTTGTTGCCGGTGCGCAGACCGTCAACGATGGACTGCGGGTCCAGCTTGGCGGTGTTGTTACGGACCATGGTGTAGTTGCGCTGGTATTCGCCCGGGTAGAAGTCCTGAGTCGAGCGCAGGTCGTCAGCGCCGAAGCTGCCACGGTTGTGCCAGTCGGAGCTTGCGAAGAACCACCAGTTACGGCCTTCACCCAGCAGTGCGTCCCACACGCCGCCAACCTGCGCAGCGTACACGCCCGTACCGCCGTAGGTCGTACCACCAACCGAGTCAACGTTGACCTTGACGCCGCCACCGGTGTCGAAGTTGTTGGTGCCGAAGTTGTTGCGCAGCTGCTGGTATTCGCCACGCGAGTTGGACGCACCGTGACCGGGCTGCGACTCGAAGCCAAAGGCCACCGTGGGGGCGGCATTGTTCAGGTTACGCAGGTGTTCGATGTTGAAACCGTTGTTACCGTCCGGATTGAACGTACCGGCGCGCTCCAAGTGAGCGGGCACATAGTAGCTCTGCTGCGGATAGTTTTGCGCCATCCACTTCATCGCTTCAACCGTCTTGGCTGCACCCTTGGTGCCGGTGCCAGTGCCGCCAGCAGGCTGCAGCTTGAACGCCTTGGCTACCCAGCTCGGGTCAGCGGCATTCAGACTGCCGGTCACAGCGCAGTTCCACGAATTGGCAGCGCCGCGGCTGTTGTCCGTGTCGCCACGGTCAAAGCAGTAGCTCCACATGGCCAGCGCGTTGGCGTTACCGATCTGCGTGTAGGGCGAGGTGCCGGTGGTCGGCAGGGTCTGGCTCTGGATCGAAGCAGGCATCTGGCCGGCAATGACCGACATCGAGGTGTGCTCGTGACCGGCGACCACCGATTCGAGGCCCAGGAACACCGGCTTGTTCTTATAGACGTTGAGGTATTCGAGGAGCTTGTACTGAACTTCCTGCAGCGACTGCCACTTCCACATGGTGCTACCGCTGGTGTTGCCCTTGACGGCGACGCCACTGGCGGTCCAAGTGGTGCTGGGGTTCTTGCTCGCGTCATACGGGTAGGCCGGTGTGCCCAGCGCCGCGTCTTCGACCAGCGTGCAGTTATTGGTGTCGTTGCCGCCGTGGCCGGCCTGCACGAACCAGTCCAGGGTCCAGGTGTTGACCGACTTGTCGACCAGCTTCTGCATCGAGATGCTGCCATCTGAGCAAGTGGTGTGGTTGTGGAAGTCGCCGGTAACGTACTTACCGGGAACCTTGGCGGCTTGCGCCAC
>CAIPQY010000497.1 GCA_903867275.1 uncultured bacterium
AGCGCGGGCGTGGGCGTGGTGTTCGGCATGTTCCCCGCGATCAAGGCGTCGCGACTGGACCCGATCGAGGCGCTGCGCCATGAGTGAACGCATGAAGCCCTGGCGCTGGGTTGCGTGCGCGGCGCTGTCGCTTGCGGCGGCGGCGTGCCAGAACGACCTGTTCCGCGACGCGGAGACGCCGTACACCTCGTCCGAGGCGCGATTGAAGGAGATGGGCACCTTCGATCCGGTGAAGGAGAGCACGGGCCCGGTGACCACGCTGAGCGAAGCCAGCAAGTTGCTGTCCGCGGACCGCCTGCCCAGTCAGCAACCACCTGCACAGGTGGACATGACGCTGGCCGACGTGCGCGGCAGCGCCCTGCGGCGCAACCTGGACCTGAAGGTGCAGGCGTTCGCGCCGGCCCTGGCGAGGGCGGCGATCGGCGTGGAGATGGCCAAGTTCGAGGCGAGCATCACGGCCAACTACACCCGCAACGATCAGAACGTGTTCAGCAGCCTGGACAGCGGCAATGCCGGTCTCCAGGACAATGCCAGCGTGGGCCTGAACGTGCCGCTGGCCACGGGCGGCACGGTGAACATGTCTGCCGTGTCCCAGATGGCCAGCAGCGACCTGATCGGCTTTGGGGACGGCATCACGCAGGACTCGCAGGGCGGCATGCAGTTCAGCATCGCACAGCCGCTTCTCCGTGGCGCGGGCGTGGAGGCGAACACCGCCAGCATCCGCGTGGCCAGGCTGAACGGTCAGATCGCCGATGCGCGCACCAAGCTCGAGGCGATCCGCCTGCTTGCCAACGCCGACAAGGCCTACTGGAATCTGTACGCCGCGGCGCGCGAGCTGGAGGTGCGCCAGCAACAGTACGACCTGGCCGTGGCGCAGCTGGAGCGCGCACGGCGTCGCGTGCGTGCGGGCGAAGTGGCCGAGATCGAGACCATCCGCGCCGAAAGCGGCGTGGGCAGCACCATCGAGAACATCATCGGCGCGGACAACCGCCTGCGTCTTCGCCAGCGGGATCTGAAGCGCCTGATGAACGATCCCAACCTGACGATGGACTCGCCCACGTACATCGCGACAGCCACGCCTCCCAGCCCGGTGCGCCTGAAGTTCGATCCCGAGACGCTTGCGACCAAGGCCATCGAGAACCGCATGGAGATGCTGGAGCTGGAGCTGCAGCTCTCCATCGACGCGACCAACGTGGATCTGCAGCGCAACGCCGCGCTGCCGCTCTTCACGGTGAACTATCAGTATCAGAACTTCGGCTACGGAACGAACATGGGCAATGCGTGGCAGTCGCTGGGTGACGCGGACCAGTACACCGCGAGCGCGAACGCCACCATCCAGCTCGGCAACGAGGCCGCGAAGAACCGCATCCAGAGCGCGATCCTGACGCGACTGCAGCGTCTGGCCACCAAGGATCAGCGTCGACTCGCGATTCGACAGGAGGTGTTCAACGCCATGGACAACCTGGAGAACGCCTGGCAGCGCATCCTGGCGTCGCGCCTGGAGACCGCCCTGGCGGGCCGCACCTATGAGGCCGAGAAGCGGCAGTTCGACGTGGGGTTGCGCAACAGCATCGACGTGCTGGATGCCGCCAGTCGCCTGGGTGATGCACAGAGCCGCGAAGTGAACGCGCTGGCGGGTTGGCAGATCGCGCTGGTGGATCTGGCGTTC
>CAIPQY010000498.1 GCA_903867275.1 uncultured bacterium
CCGCGATCCTGAATGCCCAGAAGAGGACTTGAACCTCCAAGGGATTGCTCCCACCAGCACCTCAAGCTGGCGCGTCTGCCGATTCCGCCACCTGGGCAATCCGGCGTGTGCCGGGGCGGAAAGTGTAGCGAAGTGGCCGCCTGCCCGCCAAACGAAAGCGGGCGGCCCGTGAAGGCCGCCCGCTGGGGGTTTCAGGCATGTCGATCCGGTTGGATCAGAACAGCAGCAGCAGGAACGCGATGTCGCCGGCGGAGACGTCGCCGTCGCCGTCCAGATCCGCCGGGCAGGGCGTGCCGGGGCACGGACCGAAGTCGAGCAGCAGGATCGCGATGTCGCTCGCGCCCACCACGCCGTCACCGTCCAGGTCACCTTCCACCGCCACCGTGCAGGTGATGGTGTTCACGGCGAAGTTGTCGATGCCGCACACCAGCGCGTTGTCGGTGCCGACGTCCTGCGCCTTGAAGCGCACGCGCATGTTGCTGGTCAGCGTCACGAAGTCGGCGATGTTGTACGTGCGCGTGGTCCAGGTGCCGCTCGTGTTCACGGAGCCCAGCTGCACCCAGGAGGTGCCGCCGTTGTTCGAGATTTCGGCCACGAGCGGATCGTCGGTGGTGGTTCCCGGCGACACCAGATAGAAGGTCTGGTAGGACACCTCGGCAGCCTGTGCGCTCGACAGGTCGAACGCGGGGCTGGTGAGGTAGGTCGGGCCGCCGTCGAGATCGTTGCAGAACGTGCCCGTGCCGGATGGCGCGCCCGTGATGAAGCACTTGCTGGTGGTGCTGGGTGCATTGCAGCCGCGACCACTCGGCACCGCCCACGTCCATCCACCCGAGCCCGAGGCCGGCGAGCCGGACACCACGAATCCACCGTCGGTCGAGGTGAAATCCGCGCCCACGAGCACCGCATTGCCGCCCGGCGTGATCGACACCGTGCTCAGCAGGCTGGCGGGTGCCGCAGCTGGGCTGGTCACCGACGAACCGGTCGTGGTCTTCGCCTCCACGTAGAACTGCAGCGTGGCGTTGCAGCCGGCCGCCGGGAAGGTGGCCTTGTAGGTGTTGCCACCCGTGCTGGTCAGCGCGTAGCCCGTGAACGAGCCACTGGTGCCTTCGCGGCACCACAGCTTCTGCGTACCGGCCTGCACCGTGCCTGTGACGGGCGTGATGGTCACATCGAACTGGTCGCCGCCAGCCGGGTTCACCGTGCTGGGAATCGTTCCGGTCGTGATGGTGAGCAGGTTCAGCGCCGGCGCCGCCAGGCTGTGGTTGCCGAAGCCCTGCGCGATGCGCGAATAGTTGGGCGAGCCGTCGCCGATGTTGTTGTTGCCACCGTTGCTCACCGCGTCGTCAAGCGTGAGGAAGTCGACGGTGATGTCGGTCCAGATGTCGCTCTGGCCCGCGTGCAGCGGAACCGAGTTCACCGACAGCTTGGACATGCGGAACAGGTAATCGGTCGGGTACGCGGCCTTGAACAACTGCGCCGTGTCCCACACGCAACCAGACAGCATCTGGCCCCAGCTGTGGATCTCGGTGCCGCAGCTGCAGGTGGTCTGGGTGCCGGTGCAGGAATTCGCCGCGTTGCGGATGCCCGTGCTGCAGCTCTGGAAGCCGTAGCCCAGCTGCGACTCGCCGGACATCAGCACGCCCATCACGTCGCCGAAGCCTTCGCCGTACTGGTTCTGGCCGCTGCCACCGCTGGTCACGATGTGGTGTCCGTACTCGTGCCACACCACCGAGCTGTAGCCCGTGTTGGCGCAGCCGCCGCCCGACGGGTAGAAGTTGATCGAGCTGCCGTTGTAGAACGCGTTGCAGTTGCCGGTGACGCCGTTGTTGATCGTCATGCCAAGCTGCGACGCGATGGTGGGGTAGCTCGGAGCCACCGCAAGCACCAGATCGCGCACGCCGTTGGCGGCGATGTAGCTGTCCACTTCGGACAGGTAGTACTGGTTGCTGGCGGTGTTGTACAGGAACGTTCCGGTTGCGCCGTCAGCCACGCTCTGCGAGGCGACCGTCAGCAGGGCGGTCTTGTTGTCGACCACCGTGAAGTACTTGCCGCCCATTGTCGGTGCGATCGTCTGCGCGGCCGTGCCGCTGTAGGGGTAGACAATCTTGCCGGTCGAGTCGGCGTAGTAGGTGGTGCCGCCGATGGTGGCCTTGGCGTAGGGCATGGCCACGGTGGTGGCGGCAGTGCACGCAGCTGCCTTGGTGCCAGGCGTCGAGATCGCGTTGATCTGCGCCGTGGCGGTGCCCTGATAGACCATGCTCTCCTGGAACAGCACGGCGCCCGAGTCCGCGTCGACCACGAACTGCACCTTCTGATAGGTGGCTGGGTCGCCCGTGTCCGAGGTCGCCACGAATTCGACGCCCAGCTTGGGCTCGACGGTCTGCGCATCAACGCCCGCCCACACCACATAGCGCGGCGAGGTGATTTCAGGCGCATTCTCGAACTGTCCGATGGCGTCGCTGCCGTAGGCGGTCACTTCCAGATTGGCCGTGCTCAGGTCACGATTGGCCATGCTCGCAGGGAAGCCGCCCAGGTTCTTCAGCGTTCCACCCGCCAGCACCATGGGGAAGTTGTTCTCGTTGCCGACCAGGCCCCACACGTAGCTGCGGAACACCGGCACGCCACGCACCTGCTGGCTCCAGTACACGGCCGTGAAATCGGCGCCATCTTCCAGCGAGCCACCGAGCGGAAGGATGTGTGCGCCGTCCTGGAACGGGCCCACCGGCATCAGCTGCGTGAAGGGAACGCCCCACAGCTCGCTCCACTTCTTCATGAAGGCCGTCACGCTCTCGTCAGGCGTGTTGCCCCACGAGAACTGGCGACCCCACACGCGACGCAGGTGCGATCCATTCTCCAGCAGTGCACCGCCCGGGAAGGCCTGTTCGAAGCGCTCACGGATCGAAAGTGGGTCAACGCCACCGTTGTTGGTTGTTGCGGCACCAAGGCCGCCTTGGTTGGCTGACACGCCGGCGAAGGCGGTTGCAGCCAGAGCGAGCGATCCGATCAGGAGGGTTCGGGCGACGTTGCGCATCTTTCTGGATTCCTTGGGAGAGAAGTTGGTGCTGACTGGGAGCCGCCACATTGCTGTGTCGTGGTGAAGCGGGACCCGTTTGCCGTCACAATGTGCCCCGGATGCGGTCTTGAACAAGTGATGGTGTGAAATGTTTCACAAATTACGGAACACTCTTTGGGCCTGTGGCGATTCGGTGAGCCCTATAAGTGGATTGACGGTTTGTCCTTGATGGATGGAAAGTATTGAAAGGACATGAAATGCTTGGAAAGTTGCACATTATGAGTAGCTGAGCAGAAGCACCGCGACATCGCCGCTGTCCACGCAGCCACTTTGATCCAGGTCAGCGATGCTGCCGTCGCAGATGCCGAATTCCAGCAGCATCACGGACAGGTCGCCGCCACCCACGATCCGGTCACCGTCCAGGTCGCCGAACGGAGCGGCGGTGCACACCACAGCTTCGATGGCGAAGTTGTCAACGGCGGCCTTCACCTGGCTGTCGCCAGCGCCCAGGTCCTCGGCACGCACCTTGATGCGCATGGAGGCGGATGGCGTGACGATGTTCTCCAGGCGGTAGGAACGGTTCGTCCAGTTGTGGCTCTGGTAGATCGCGTCGACCGTGAGCCAACTCGTTCCGCCGTCGCTGCTCACCAGGATCGTCAGCGGATCCTCGCTCGGATTGGCGCCGGTGTTGTTGCTCAGGAAGGTGGTGATCCCCAGCATCAGGGTCTCGGCGCCCTTCGCATCGAACACGGGCGACAGCAATTCCGTGTAGCCGCCATCCATGTCGTTGCAGCCGCTCGTGAGGGTGCCGGTCACGTAGCTCTTGTACGAGCCACCCAATGTGTTGGGGCCGTTGCAGGTGTTGCTGGTGGATGGTGCGATGCGCATCCAACCGCCCTTGGAGGGGCCCAGATTGCCGGCGGTGGTGAAGTTGGTGCTGGTTCCGTCGAAGTCATCCACCAGCACCATCGCGGAGGAGATCTGGCTGATGGCGGACAGCAGTTCGGTGGGCGCGTTGGCCGGGCTCGTGATGGGCGTGCCGCCGGTGCTGCTCGCCTGGAAGTAGTACTGCACCGTGCTCTTGCAGGTCGTCGCGGGGAAGGTGGCGCGGTAACTGGTTCCGCCCAGGCTGGTCAGTGGGATGGCTGTGAAGGCGCCACTGGAGCCCTCGCGGAAGAACATCTTCTGCGAGTTCGCCAGGATCTGGCTGGACACCGGGCGGATGGTCAGGTCGAAGGTCTGGCCGCCCGATGGGTCGATCGAGGTGGGCAGTGCGTTCGGGAACTCGATCAGCAGCAGGGCGATCGAAGGCGACGTGAGGCCGTGCTTGTTGAAGGCCTGAGAGATGGCGTTGTAGTTGGGCGTGCCGTCGGCGATCACGCCGTTGCCGCCGTTGCTCACCGCGTCATCCAGCGTGAGATAGTCGGCCGTGATGTCCGGGCCGATGTCGCTCTGGCCCGCGTGCAGCGGCACCGCGTTGATGGCCAAATTGGCCAGCTTGCTGCGGTAGGTGGTTGGATAGGTGACCGCGAAGCTGTTGCGAAGATCCCACACGCAGCCGGAGATCACCTGGCCCCAGGCGTGGATCTCGGTGCCGCAGGTGCTGCCCGAGGCGCTGCCCACGCAGCCGTTGGAGGCATTGCGGATGCCGCTGGTGCAGTTGCCCGAGAAGAAGCCCACGCCGAGCAGGGGCTCGTCACTCATCAACACCGCGATCACGTCGCCCATGCCCTCGCCGTACTGGGCCTGGCCACTGCCGCCCGAGTTCACCACATGGTGACCGAATTCATGGTGCACCACGCTGCTGAAGCCGGTGTTGTTGCAGCCGCCGTTCGCGGCGAAGAAGTTGATGCTGGCACCGTCGTAATAGGCGTTGCACGAGTCGGCGATGTTGGTGTAGATGGGCCAGGAGGTCTGCTTCGAAATGGTCGGGTAGTTGGCGTTGGCCGACAGGATCAGGTCGCGCACGAAGTTGGACTGGTAGTAGCAGTTCACCTGCGACGTCTGCAGTTCGACCGGCGTGTTGTTGAAGGTGAAGTTGCCCACGCCGCCATCGGCCACGCTCTGGCTGGACACGGATGCCAGCGCGTTGCCGCCAGCGTCGATCACGCGGAAATAGCGGCCGGCCAGCGTGGGGGCCACGGTGGTGGCGCCGGTGCCGCTGTAGGTGGCCGCATACGCGCCGTTCACGTCGGCGTAGTTCACGGTGCCGCCCACGGTCACGCCCGCGTAGGGCATGCCTCGGGTCACTTCGGCGGTGCAGGCGTCGGCCTTGGCTCCGTCGGTCACCTTCACGTTCACGTTGCCGCTCACGGCGCCGTGCAGGATCAGGCTTTCCTGATGCAGGATGGTGCCGTCGGCCGCATCCACCACGTACAGCATCTTGCGGTGATTCTGCGGATCCCACGCGCCACCGCCGGTGGCGGTGAACTCCACGGCCAGTCGCGGCGACTGCGCATCGGTGTCCACGCCGGCCCACACCACGTAGCGCGGGGAGGTCATGGTGGGGGGCGCGCCGAACTGCGCCATGGCCTCGCGCGCGTACATCGCAGGATCCAGCGCCGCCGGATTCAGGTCACGACCGATCAGTGTGGCCGGGAATTCGTCACCGAGCGCCTTCAGCGTGCCGCCGGCCAGCACCATGGGGAAGTCGGCG
This sequence comes from uncultured bacterium, assembly GCA_903867275.1. GTDB lineage: Bacteria > Planctomycetota > Phycisphaerae > Phycisphaerales > SM1A02 > SYAC01. Next base: position 5,670 of record CAIPQY010000498.1, read on the forward strand.
TCGTTGCTGACCAGACCCCACACGAGGCTGCGGAACACGGGCACGCCGCTCACCTGATGCCGCCAGTAGACCGCCGTGTAGGAAGCGTTCTCGCCGGTTTCGTCGTACATCAAGCCAAGCTGGTGCGCACCGTCCTCGAAGGGTCCCACCGGCTCGAGCTGCTCGAAGGGCACGCTCCACAGGGTGCTCCACTGACGCAGAAAGTTCTCCGCACTGTCGTGCGGCGACGCGCCCGAGGAGAACTGGCGACCGAACACGCGGCGCAGCTGCCCGCCGACATCGATCAGCGAGCCACCGGGGAAGGTCTGCTGGAACCGTTCGCGCGCGTTGCCGAGGCCCGGCTGCACGCCAGCCATGGCGGCCTGCAGAATCGGCGAGCTGGGTGCGATCGCGAGCGCCGAGGCGGTGAGCGAGAGGGCGGCGATCATCACGGAGCGGGCAACGTGGCGCATGTTCATGGATTCCTGTTCTGCGGAAAGTGACGCGAGACAACAACCTCCGGCCACGCGATCGTGGCCAGGTACAGCACTCCCAATTGTGCCCCTGAGGCCCTGCTTGGACAACCAAAGGCACCAATAATGGAGCACATTTTCAGATTTCGCCGGCACGGGACGAACAGTCGCCACTTTGGAGCGGGCCGGCGCAAGCCGCGGCCTGAAAGGGGACGCAGCCACCAAACGGCTATCTTGCGGTTTCGGCTGACGGGCACCCGCCCGTGCCGTGCCTCGACGGCCGATCCACGACCATGTCCAAACAAGCCCGCGAGCCCGAGATCGAGAACCGCAAGGCGCGCCACGATTTCGAGATCGGCGAGACCTTCGAGTGCGGCATGGTGCTGCGTGGCAGCGAGGTGAAGAGCATCCGCGCCGGTCAGGCCAGCATCGCGGAGGGATTCGTGATGGCGCGCGCGAACCCGCCCACGCTGGAACTGCACGGTGCCCACATCGCCGAGTACCCGCCTGCCGGACGCGATCGGCAGCATGTTCCCACGCGCGTGCGACGCATGCTGGCCCACGTGAGCGAGATCCGGAAGCTGGCGCTGGCCATGCAGGCCAAGGGCTGCACGCTGGTGCCGCTCAAGATCTACTTCAAGAACGGCGTGGCCAAGCTGCTGGTGGGCGTGGCCACGGGTCGCAAGAAGGGCGACAAGCGCGCCGCCATCAAGGAGCGCGAGACCAAGCGCGACATCGAGCGCGAGATGGGTCGCCGACGCTGACGGTCAGGCGGATGGCATGAAGATGCACTTGCCCTGATCGTCGGGACGCTGGCCCTCGATGCAGTCCACCACCACCTTGGCCACCACATCGGGGTGCATCGCCTTGTGCGGCGGAACGACCTTCTCCGAGAAATTGTTGCGCAGCGCCTGGGTCTCCACGGCGCCCGGATTCACGGAGAAGCTGCGGATGCCGCTCGAGCGTCCTTCGCGGGCCACGCTGCGGGTGAGCGAATCGAGCGCCGACTTGCTTGCCGCATAGGCCAGGAAGCCCGCGTACGGATCGGTCGAACCCATGGTGCCGATGTTCACCACGCAACCGGACTTCTGCTTCTTGAAGTGCGGCCAGCAGCGCACGATCAGGAACGCGGGCCCGAAGACGTTGATGAAGAAGCACTGCTCGAGCGTCTCCTCGGTGGTGCGCTCGATGGGCATCATGGGGGCCACGCCGGCGCAGTTCACCAGGTTGTCCACGCGTCCGAATCGCTCGATGGTCTGGTCCACCACCGCGGAGGCATGTTCGCTGTCGGCCACGTCGGCGGGCACGATCATCACGTCACCGGGGCCGATCGCGCGCAGTTCGTCCGAGGCTTCCGCCAGCTTCTGCTCGGTTCGGCCCACCAGCACCACGTGGTGGCCCTTCTCGGCAAGCATGCGAGCGATGGAGCGACCGATGCCGGAGCCGGCGCCGGTGACGATGGAAACAGGGTGTTGCATGCGGGACTCTGTCGAAGGAGGGTGATGGGTCAGCCACCACTGACCAGACGCATCACGTCGTTGTAGAAGGTGACCACGAACAGGCTGCCGAGCAGCAGCAGGCCGGCCATGGTGGCGGCGTTCTGGAAGCGCACGCTCGGTGGTCGGCCGCGCACCGCCTCGTAGGCCAGATACAGGAACAGGCCGCCGTCCACGATGGGCAGCGGCAGGAAGTTGAGCACGGCCAGATTCACGCTGATCATGGCCAGGAAGAACACCAGATACATGAAGCCGCGATCGGCCACGCGCGCACCCACATGCACGATGCCAACGG